>JAEVYV010000135.1 GCA_023392575.1 Bacteroidota bacterium
AGATTACACCGTGGTTGATGTTTACCAACTGGATGATAACGACGAGGTCAAGTATTATGCTGTTTTGGAGAACGAATCAAAGAAAGTGATCTTAAGCACCACTTCTTCTAAATGGCAAACGGTTAAAACCCTCAACAAATAAATATCCCTACATATATCGTAAACCCTGATCTTTGGATCAGGGTTTTTTATTTGTCCGAAATGAATGAAAATCAAAAAACAGCCAAAGAAATACCGGTAAAACTACTGATCACTATTGTGCTGTTTTTGGCTGCCCTCTTTCTGTTTGCCGTGCTGGCAAAGGTTGTGGTGCTGGACAAAAAAGATTTATTCGACGCCGCGGTGTTCTACTTTCTCAGCAGGCACACCACACCGGCGCTCATTGCCGTAATGAAAGTCATTACCTTTTTTGGCTCCATTAATTTTTTACTCCCCGCCTATGTGGTATTGGTTCTGTGGTTGTGGGTAAAAAAGAAAAAACGGCTGGCCACCGATGTGGCCATCGTGGGCCTGTCAAGTGATCTGTTGAAACAAGCCTTAAAATATGGTTTTCAGCGCCACCGGCCCAACCTGCCTTTACTCGAACCCCTAAAAAGCTATAGCTTCCCCAGCGGACACGCATTTAGCTCTTTTATTTTTTGCAGCATCCTTGTGTATCTGCTTTGGAAACAAAACATCAGACCTGCCTGGAAGTGGACGTTTTCGGTATTGCTTGTTTTTTGTTCCTTGGCCATTGGCATCAGCCGCATTGTTCTTCGGTACCATTATGCCAGCGATGTGGTGGCGGGCTTTTGCGTGGGCTTTACCTGGGCCATCTTTACGCTTTGGCTGTTGAATAAATTTCATTTCTTCAGGCAACAACCCAAAACCAAAGCCTGATTGTTTCACTTGTTAAAATTCTGATGCGTTTATCACGAACGCCATGTTTGGCACAATAAGCGCTGCTTTAAGGGCAAATAATTCCTGACCTTAAAAACACAAACATGCGTATCAGAAAACCGTTGTCCCTCCTTTTTTCCTTATCCGCTTTCTTTCTTTTGACGACGGGTTGCTCCAAAGAAAACACCGTGGCAAACACCAATGAGCTAATCGGCTCCTGGGCGGTTGTTGGCATCAGCTCGGACAAAGCTTATGACTGGGATAACGATGGCTCTTCCGAAACCGATATCTACCGCACGTACACCTATTGCCAGCAAGACATTCGTTTGAGCTTTGACCGCAGCGGCTACGGACAAACCCGGCAGGGATGTAATGCTCCCTGGGAAACATTGAGCTGGCGGCTGTACAACAACCGACTGGATATTTCCATTCCCTCTGGCGACATCAATCTGTACATCACCCAATTTAACGGCAACACCATTACCGGTTACGACCCCGTGCAGGTGAACGGAAGAACATATAATATTACCTACAACCTCATCAGGCAATAGTACCCAGCCCGGCATAAAAAAAGCACAAGAAACCTTGTGCTTTTTTTATGCGTTTTGTTTTGGGTTGCTCAATGAAAGATCTGCGCAAAAAAGGTTTTCATATCATTCCACGAAGCACTGTCTGCTGCTGCATTATACTTAATGGGCATGTTGAACTTGGCTGCTTTGCTATCGGCATCGGGATTGGAAAATGCATGGGTGGCGTTGGGATAGGTTTTAAACGTATAGTTAGCACCAATGGAATCCAGGCTTTTTTTAAAAGCATCGACTTGTGCTTGCGGCACAAAACTATCGGCCCCGCCGTGGCAGACCAAAATCCTTGCCTTGAGCAAGTCTTTGTTTGCCGGCACCCCTTCCAGGCCGCCGTGAAAACTGACCACGCCATCAAAATCCGCTCCCAGCTTGGCTGCATTCAATACCATGGAACCACCAAAACAGTAGCCGATGGCAGCGGTCTGCGACGTGTCGGCCTGGGGATAGGTTTTTGCTTTTGCCAGTGCGGCGTCCAGTCTGGCTTTGGCCTCCTGGGGATTTTTATAAAAAGGCATGGCCGATTTTAAGGCTTCATCGGGATTATCCGCAACTTTTCCATTGCCGTACATGTCCACGGCCATGGCCAGATAACCCAATTGCGCCAGTTGCCGGGCTCTCATGCGGGGGTAGTCCGTTAGCCCCCACCACTCCGGTACCACTAATACAATGGGGCGCTTGTTTTGTTTTGTTGAGTCGTAAGCCACAAAACCTTTTAAGGTAGCGCCACCGGACGAATAGGTCACCGCTTCTTCTTTAATGGCGGCGCTACCCGCCGCAGCGGGGGTTGTATTACTCATTTTTTCTTCGGCTTTTTTTTCATTGGTTCCTGCCTCATTATTGCAGGAAAATAGTGCCAGGGCACCGGTTAGCAGAAAGGCAAAAGTTGGTTTCAGCAATTTCATATAAGGTTATTTATGGTTTTAGTGAACCAAATTTACCAATGATCCATTCAGAAACGAGAAAAATTCCGCAGGAACTCCGAAAACAAACAGGCCATTTCTCTTCGAAGAGAAATGGCCTGTTTTCGTATACCACACAGTAACTTTTGCACTGACTATCCCCAATTAATCCATTTTTCCTTCCGTTACTTTTTTATGAACTTCCACTTCCTTCATAAATTCTCCTGTGTGCTCATCGGCATACAAACCATACGCATCCACCAATGTTCCCTTGCGGCCATCACAGGTTTCAATAGCGTACAATACCGACATATCATCCGGGTTGGATATGCCTTCAAAGCGAAAGAAATTGGCGGCCATTACATCTTTGGGCTTATACTTTTTTTTATCACCCAAAGAAACAAGCCTTCCTTTTTCTACACGAAATTGATCGGTATAGCCCTTTTCTTCCAGCCGCTTCAGGCAAATTTCCATGTCGGTCATTTCTGTAGGCCGGTCGTTCGCTTCCGTATACTTATCTGTTCTGTTAACCAGTTGTTGGGTATCGCCTGGATTTGTATTATGTTCAAATGACTGCAGCATAATTATCTTATTTTAATACCTTCATCCATACCAAAATGATGCCCTGAACCAAGGTGGGGAAAATTGTCCCAAAGTTTGCCGGCTTATTCAAAAGCTTCTACAACCAGGTCCGCAAAGGCCTTTCTTTACCACGGCTCCCCCTATTGATCCCACCGCCGCCGCAAATTTACTTTCGGGCCTTCTGCACAGCCTTTGGCTTTTTTATAAAACGCTTAGTGGAGATCCCTCTACAAACCTTCGAGCGATCATTGGACCGGGACAAGCCGCCGTCTTTTAACCTCTTTTATTTTATGAATTGGGTGCTGGAGGCTTTTTCCTGGTCCTCTTTTTTTTCAAAAACAAATAAGGTTTCTTTTGCATAAAACCGGAAGCTTCTTCTCCAACAATCCCTCCATAATTTTTGATCAGAAAAGAACGAGGATTGGCCCCTTGGCTATCAAAAGTTTCAAAGCCAATCTTCCTTTGCAAAATTTTTACGTTCTTAGTCCAGAACCCACCAAAGGCTGTCCTAATTTCGGGCGTCAATCCAGCGTGTTAATGATCATCAAAACCATTTCACATAACAGCAGCGAATACCGGCAAATAATTCAGTTGCGCATCAAAGCCCTGCTGGAGCCCATTGGTGTGCCCGCCCACTATATTGTTCCGGAAAAAGAAAAAGACGACCTTTTCATTGCCGCCTTTGCGGAAAACAAAATCATTGGCGGTTGCGTGTTGACACCAAAGGATACCAACCTGGTTCAATTGCGTCAAATGGCCGTGCACCCCGACTGGCAGGGAAAGAAAATTGGTGCGGCCATTGTTCGCTATGCCGAAGAAACAGCCAGGGAAAAAGGCTTTGGCACATTAATGCTGCATGCCCGAAACCCTGTAATTGATTTTTACAGAAAATGCGGCTACGAAGTTGTCAGCGATGAAATTTTCGAAGTAGGCATCGGGCATCACAAAATGCAAAAGCAGTTGCCGTGATTGTCCATGGCAAGCCGGATGCTTTTGATTATTAATGATTGATGCTTTATTATTAACTGTGGTAACCGCAGCTTTTTTCTAATGATCAATCATCGTTGAGATCACCCGCACAAGTCGTCAAATCTCAATTAACAATTGACCATTCCACTTAGGTCTAGGTTTCGTTCAACACCAGGGCGTCCAGGCTGGTAATGCCAATGCTTTTTTTCGACACAAATCCTTCTCCGTATTTCACACCGATCCGCTTGCCCAGCAGCCTTGCCCGGGCCACAATGGCCTCCAAAAAATCGGGGTTGGAAAGATAGCTTTGCGGCTCGGTGCTGTTGGGATCATAAAACTGGGTTTTGTAGGCCCTGATGGAGGCCATGCGCTGCTCCCATACATCACTCACGTCCACAATGAGGTCGGGCTCGTAAAAGCGGTCCTGGATATAATGCAGCAACATTTTGGGGCGCCATTTTTCCTGCTCCAGCCCGTTTTCATCTTTTGTTTTGATCTGGCGCAGGCCGGACAAAAAACAGGCGTCGTAAATCAGCCAGCCGCCCCGGCCGTGATCGGGA
>JAEVYV010000196.1 GCA_023392575.1 Bacteroidota bacterium
GACCTGGATACCCTGGCACATTATGCCAGCCGCTTGAACGGAGTGATTAAAACCGTTGACGGCGCCATAAATATTTATGAGGAATCGGTAACCGGCATGCCGCAGGTAGTGGTGCGGTACAACCGGCAGGCCATGGCGGCTTATGGCCTGAATGTAAGCGACATCAACCGGGTGGTGAACACGGCGTTTGCCGGACAAACAGCCGGACAAGTGTACGAAGGCGAAAAGCGGTTTGACATGGTGGTGCGCCTGGAAGGCGATGCCCGCAGCAATATTGCCGACGTACGAAACCTGCTGGTGTCCACCCGAACCGGCATGCAAATTCCCTTGCAGCAGGTAGCGACCATTGAAGAAGTGGAAGGCGTCAACCAGGTTCAAAGGGAAAACACCCACCGCCGTATTATTGTGGGCTTTAACGTAACCGGAAGAGACGTCCAAAGCGTGGTGGAAGAACTACAGCAAAAAGTGGACGCACAAATCAAACTGCCGCCGGGGTATACCATTTCCTATGGCGGATCTTTTGAAAACATGATGGCCGCTAAAGAAAGGCTTTCCCTGGTGGTACCCATTGCCCTGGGGCTGATCTTTTTGCTTCTTTATTTTGCGTTTAACTCGGTAAAACAAGGGCTGTTGATTTATACCGCGATTCCTTTATCGGCCATAGGCGGTGTTCTGGCCCTTTGGGTTCGGGACATGCCGTTCAGCATTTCGGCCGGCGTGGGCTTTATCGCCTTGTTTGGTGTGGCGGTGCTCAATGGCATCTTGCTGGTGTCGGAATTCAACCGCCTGAAAAAAGAAGGGTGGCACGATATCCGGCGCATTGTTATTCATGCCACCAAGTCTAAACTGCGGGCCGTGTTGATGACGGCTCTGGTGCCTTCACTGGGCTTTATACCCATGGCCATTAGTACCGGCGCCGGCGGCGAGGTGCAAAAACCTCTGGCGACGGTGGTGATCGGTGGATTGATGATCTCCACGATGCTTACGCTTTTTGTATTGCCCGTGCTGTACATCCTGTTTGAAAAAGGGTTTGGCTTTTTCAAGCCCCGGAAAAAAATAGCAACAGCCTTAATGGTGATATTCCTGTTGCCGGCCGCTTCCTTTGCCCAAACCAAACTAACCCTGCAGGGCGCTTTGGATTCGGCGCTGAAGAACAACCTGCACATCCAGGCTTCGCAATTGGAGGAGCAGTATTACAAGGCCCTGGAGAAAAGCAATGTGGATCTAGACAAAACCAATTTTGAGGTTGAGTATGGCAAGATCAACGGCCTGGCCAACGACACCAGGTTTTCTCTATCGCAAAGCATTCAGTTTCCCAGTGTGTATAAATACCAGGGGCAGGTAAACAAAACCCATACCCGCATCAGCCAGTTGTATACAAAAAACAGGGAGGTGGAGTTGGCAGCCCAGGTAAAACAGGTGTTTTATCAGCTCTTGCTTTTGGGGCAGAAAAAAAGCCTGCTATTGGAAGCAGATAGCATTTACAGCGCCTTCCTGAAAAAAACCGAACAGCGCTTTCAGGCCGGCGATATCGATGTGTTGGAAAAATCCACCGCTGAAAGCCAGCGCCTGCAAATTGCCAGCCAACTCCGGACCTTGCAGGCCGATGAAGCTATGGCGCTCCGGCAATTGCAATGGCTGCTCAATACAGAGGGGGCTATACAACCAACGGAAGACAGTTTGGTGTATCCCTTGCCGCTGCTGCCGGATACAGGGTTGTTGACGCAAACACCTTTGCTGGCTTTGCAAAAACAACAAATCCAGTTGAGTAAGGATCAGCACCAGTTGGAAAAAAGCCGTTTGCTGCCTTCGCTAAGCCTGGGGTATAACAGTATGAGCATTATCGGCTGGCACAAAATAAACGACACGGACGAGAAGTTTTTTGGCGGCGAGAAACGCTTTTCCACCATCAGCGCCGGCATCGACATTCCGATTTTTCAGCGGGCACAAAAATCCAGGATCAAAGCGTCCTCTATCCAGATTACCCAAAGAGAGCGGGAACTGGAAGCCACCCAAAAGCAATTGGCTGCCGAGCTGCAAAATGCGCTGCAAACCTATTGGCAAAGCAGGGAGTTGTTGCAAACCTACAAGTCGATACAATTGCCCAATGCGGCCACCATTATTGGGGCTGCCGGCAAAAGGCTGGAAGGAGGAGAGATCAGCTACCTCGATTGGGTCATGCTGATTAACCAGGCCTTGTCCATTCGCAACGACTACCTGAATGTTTTGCAACAGTCCAATGAAGCAGCCATTCTCATTGAAAAACTCAGTTCTACAAACATTAAATAACTGGATACATGAAAAAAGTAATCATCATCACTTTTGGTTTTTGTTCTGTCCTTTTTTCCTGTACAGAAACCAAAACCGAGCAAAAACAAGCTGTGGCTGCGGTGACAGAAACGGCGGAAACCGACTGGGTAACGTTAACTCCCGAACAAATAAAAAATGCCGCTCTTACAGTGGGCGCCCCGGAGCTCAAAGAAATGCAACACACCCTCAAGGTTAGTGGTGTGGTGGATGTGCCGCCCCAGAACCTGGTGTCGGTCAGCGCTCCCATGGGCGGCTACCTGAAAAGCATGAACCTGCTGCCCGGCCTGGCAGTAAAAAAGGGTACGCTGCTGGCCCGGCTGGAAGACCAGCAATACATTCAGTTGCAGCAAGACTACCTGATGGGCAAAAGCCGGCTGCAATACCTGGAGGCGGATTATCTGCGTCAAAAGGGGTTGAATGAAACCAAGGCCATCAGCGATAAAACGTTTCAACAGGTTAGAAGCGATTACCAAAGCCAAAAGGTTTTGGTCAATGCCCTGGCGGAAAAGTTGCGGCTGATCGGCATCAATCCCCATGCTTTAAACGAAGAAAACATCTCCCGCAGCATTGGCATCTATGCCCCCATTAGCGGTTATGTCGACAAGGTAAACTTCAATACCGGCAAATATGTGAACGGCACCGATGTATTAGTGGAGTTGATCAACCCAACCGGCATACACATCAGCCTTACTGTTTTTGAAAAAGATGTGGCCCATTTGGCTCCGGGCCAGCGGGTGCTTTGTTATACCAACAGCACCCCCGTGAAAAAATACGTGGCCAAGGTTCTACTCATCACTCAGAGTGTGGACAACGACCGGGCCAGCGAGGTGCACTGCCACCTGGAGCAGTATGATAAAGATTTGCGTCCCGGTATGTTCATGAACGCAGAAATTGAACTCAATAATGCCCAGCTTACAGCCGTTCCCGACGATGCCGTGGTGCGCTGGCAAAACAAGCACTATGTGTTTGTGGCGGAACCGGACAATAAATTTGTTCTGACTCCGGTGGAACTGGGGGAAACGCAAAACGGTTATACGGCAATTAGTGGGCAGCTTGAGGGAAAAAAGCTGGTTACTCACAATGCCTATACCTTGTTAATGCAAATGAAGAACAGCGAAGAAGAGTAAGCGGTGCTCAAACGATTGAAATAAACAAAGCAGGCTACAACAGCCTGCTTTGTTGTTTTTGCTCACTTTTTTGAAGCTTGTTTACTTCAAATGAGCTCTCAGCATCCAGGCCATTTTTTCGTGTTTTTTCATTAATTCGGTTATGAAATCGCTGGTGCCCAAATCCTTCCATTCTTCGGCGTACCGGTTGATGTTTTCCCGCAAATGAAAAATGATGGTCTCGTGGTCTTCCAGCAAAGACCGCATAAAACCCGTGCTGTCGTTCCTCTCCCTGGTCTGCTCGGTAAGATGGGTTTGTTTCAAAAATTCCGTCATCGAGGCTTCAGCAAAATGCCCCAGGGAACGGATGCGTTCCGCCACATCATCAATGAGGTCCTGTAGTTTCTCGTATTGTTCCTCAAAGAACTTATGCATCGTCAGAAAATCGGGGCCTTCCACATTCCAATGCGCATTGCGGGTTTTAATATACAAAACGTGTTCGTCCGCCAGCAGGCGGTTGAGGGAATGAGCCACTTCGGCAAGATGATCCGGTTTAATTCCTATTAATGTCTCCATGATTTTTCAGTTTTTAATGTGATGTATGATTTGTCGGGCAGTTTTCAACCGGCATTTTCCAAACAATTTCCCCTCAGCCAACAAACACACCGCTGCTTGCCGCCTCTGGTTTATGCCGGATAAAACTTAGGGCTCAATGATGACCTTCATGGCTTTTTCTTTTGAGGCATTGCCAAATACTTCATAGGCCTGCACCATATCCTTTAATTTGAAATGATGGGTAATCAGGTTTTTGGGATCAATTCTGCCGGAGAGCACCACTTTCAGCAGCATGGGCGTTGTGTTGGTGTTGACCAACCCGGTTCTTAAGGTGATGTTTTGGATCCACAAATCCTGGAGCTGCAGCTCTACCGGTTTGCCGTGCACCCCTACATTGGCAATGTGCCCGCCGGGGCGAACCACCCGCTGGCATACATCAAAGGTGGCGGGAACGCCAACCGCTTCAATGGCTACATCCACTCCATCCTTTGTTTCGGACATGATTTTTTTGGCGGCATCTTCCTTGCCTGAATTGATGGTATCGGTGGCGCCAAATTTTTTCGCCACCTGCAAACGGTTGTCGTCCAGATCAATCATATAAATTTTGGCCGGAGCATAGAACAACGCGGTCAGCAAAACCGACATGCCAATAGGGCCGGCGCCAACAATGGCAATGGTATCGCCCGGTTTCACCTGGCCGTTCAACACACCAATTTCATGGCCTGTCGGCAGGATGTCACTTAGCATCACCAGCGCTTCTTCATCCGAACCTGCGGGTATGTGGTGCAGGCTGTTGTCGGCATGCGGAATGCGTACATACTCGGTTTGGGTGCCGTTAATGAGATGGCCTAAGATCCAGCCGCCGTCTTCGCAGTGTGAATACAGTTGCTTTTTGCAATACTCACAAGTGCCATCCGAGGTAATACAAGAGATAATGACATGGTCTCCTTTTTTAAAACTTCTGACGCCGGCGCCCACTTCTTCAATTACACCTACACCTTCATGTCCCAGTGTGGTACCCGGTTTGCAGGAAGGGGTTTTGCCGTGCAGAATGCCCAGGTCTGTCCCGCAAATGGTGGTTTTTGTGATCCGAACCAGAGCATCGGTGGGTTTTTCAATTTTTGGCACCGGTATTTCCTTTAGTTCTATTTTTCCCGGGCCACCGTAAACGAGGCCTTTCATTGTTTTGTTCATATGCTTGATGTTTGGTGTTAAAAAATGCGTTGGTTTTAAAATGAATCACTGGGCAGGTTGTGTTGATGGGAAAGCCTGAATTCCGGAGGTATTATAATTGGATTTAATGAATGCATGTTGGATACCAAGCACTCGGCTGATTAAGGAAAAGTATGAATGCCATCGTTGGGTCTGCTGATCTTTTCATGATGGTTCTTTTTTCGGAAGCGACGGCATAACTGCCTGCCTATTGTGCCAGACCAATTTGTTTCATCAGCGCCTGGTTGTCCCAAAACAGGTATTCTTCAATCATCTTCCCGTCTTTCCAGTGGCCCACCGTGCACATGCTTAAATTGAATTTTTTATTGGTGGGTGGAATGGTTTTGCCATTACCGGCCGGCATGGGTTGGGAAAACGTTCCTTCCAGTTCCCCAATAACACAGGTCCAGTCGCCGGAACCGAACTTAACCGGGTGTTTGGTGATTTTTGTGTCCGGGGCAAATGCGAACATCGGCGTTATCATGTCTATATGCTGAGGATATAAACCAGTTGTAGTTGTGCCGTCAGGATAATAGACTTTAATGTTAGGATCATGACTGATGGCAAAGCTGTCCCATTTTTGATTGCTGTAAAACTGAAAATCCAGAGAGTCAAACCGCCTTAGCCGCTCTGCGGTCATCTGGTCATTTGCGGTGGTGGCGGGCACGGCCCCCGATTTTGCCTGGTTGGATTGGGTTGAAGACTGCTGATGGGTGTTGTTGCCGCAACCAATAAGTAAAATGCCCAGCACAAAGGCTGAAGGCAGGAGAATTGTTTTTTTCATTGCCATTCCTTTAATGAGGTAAGCGTCAGAATTCCGGTGGGGCTTTCTTTTGTAGGGAACTGAAATGGTGCAGGTTTTGGCAATAGGCAGATAATCAGCGGTGCGGAAATTTGCTGCTTTAAAGTTACTCTCCAAGCAGCGTTGCAAAAAATTATTTTAACACATGGGGTCACTTGATGGTTAATCAGGAGGCAACCCATTTGTTTCTGCAGTTTTTTATTTCCCTGAACCGTGAATGTATTAATATTGATATGGATGAAATATCTGAAAACCCTTTACGTTCAAGTCATCATCGGCATTGTGGCCGGGATTGTTGTGGGCCACAGCTTCCCTGCCTTTGCCCCTGCTGCAAAACTGATCAGCGACACATTCATCAACCTGATCAAGATGGTCATTGCTCCGGTGGTCTTTTTTACCGTGGTAACGGGGATTGCCGGCATAGGAGATTTAAAAAAAGTAGGCAGGGTAGGCGGAAAGGGACTGATCTATTTTGAAGTGGTGACCACACTGGCATTGGTCATCGGGTTGGTGGTTGCCAACCTGGTCAGGCCGGGGCAAGGCATTCCGCCGGAAAACATACCCGCTGCCGATCTTTCCAAATATACCTCCGGTGGTAACGAAATGAACTGGGGTGAATTTATTTCTCATATTGTTCCGCCTAATGTGGTGGAAGCCTTTGCCAAAGGAGAGATCATACAAGTGCTGTTCTTTGGCGTGCTGTTCAGCATCGGGCTAAAGCAGTTGGGGGCGTCCGGGCACAACCTGGTTTCGATTTTTGAAAAAATCAACAATGTGTTGTTCAACGTTCTTCGCATAGTGATTAAGGTGAGCCCCATTGGTGCATTTGGTGGAATGGCCTATACCATTGGCAAATTTGGCTTTGCCAGTCTGGCGGCCTTGGGCAAACTGATGCTGACGTTCTACCTCACGTCCTTTCTTTTTATTTTCATTGTGCTGAATGCCGTGGCAAAGTATTATGGCTTTAGCCTTTGGAAGCTTTTGGGGTACATCAGGGCGGAGATACTGATTGTGCTGGGGTCGAGCAGCAGTGAAACGGTGTTGCCCAACCTGATTCAAAAGCTGTCGGTGGCGGGTTGCGATAAAACGGTGGTCGGACTCATCATACCCACCGGCTATAGTTTTAACCTGGACGGCACCACCATTTACCTGAGCATGGCCGTGATCTTTTTGGCCCAGGTATTCAATGTACCCCTTTCCCTTGGACAGGAACTGGCCATTATTGGAATCTTGGTCGTTACCAGTAAAGGGGCGGCGGGGGTAACCGGCAGTGGTTTTTTGGTGCTAACGTCTACGCTTACCGCCATGAAAGTGGTGCCGGTGGAAGGGTTGGCTTTGTTGATTGGTGTAGACCGTTTTATGAGCGAAGCCCGGGCCATTACCAATATGATTGGCAATACCGTGGCCACTGTGGTGATCGCCAAAAGCGAAAAGGCGGTGGATATGGCGCTCTACAAAAAGGTTGTGGAAGGCAAAAGAACCCGGGCCAAAATCCTGGCAGAGCCGGTGACCGAGTAAGGCCGGGCCCGATAGCTTGTGCTTTTCTTGGTGCTGCCATATATGCATAGTTTCCGTCATTATTGTAACTTCGCCCCGCATTTAAAAATTTAAACGTTAGAAATATGAGTACCGTAAAAGTTGCCATTAATGGATTCGGACGAATTGGACGTTTGGTTTTCCGCCAAATTCACGATATGCAGGGTATTGAAGTTGTAGCCATCAACGATTTAACCAGCCCTCAGGTTTTAGCCCACCTGTTAAAATACGATTCCGCACAAGGTCGGTTTGACCAGGATGTAACGGCTACAGAAAATTCAATTGTGGTGAATGGCAGCGAAATCAAAATATATGCGCAGAAAGATCCGGCCCAGATTCCCTGGGGCCAGCACGACGTGGATGTGGTGTTGGAGTGCACCGGGTTCTTTACCGACAAAGTAAAAGCAGAAGCCCACTTAAAGGCCGGCGCAAAAAAAGTAGTGATCTCTGCGCCGGCAACCGGTGATTTGAAAACGATCGTGTTTAACGTAAACCACGACATTCTTGATGGCTCGGAAACCATCATCAGTTGCGCTTCTTGTACAACCAACTGCCTGGCGCCAATGGCCAAGGTATTGGACGACACATATGGAATTGCAGCCGGTTTGATGACTACCGTACATGCCTACACTAATGATCAAAACACGCAGGATGCCCCGCACCCCAAAGGCGATTTAAGAAGAGCACGGGCTGCCGCACAAAATATTGTTCCCAACAGCACCGGCGCAGCCAAAGCCATTGGCCTGGTATTGCCCAACCTCAAAGGAAAATTGGACGGGACGGCGCAGCGGGTGCCGACCATTACCGGTTCTTTGACCGAATTGACAGTTATGCTGAACAAGCAAACGACGGTTGACGAAGTAAATGCAGCCATGAAAGCGGCATCCAATGAAAGTTATGGATATACTGAAGACGAGATCGTGAGCACAGATGTTATTGGTATGGCCTATGGCAGTTTGTTTGACGCCACCCAAACCAAGGTGTTGACCGTTGGCGACAAGCAACTGGTAAAAACCGTTAGCTGGTACGATAACGAAATGAGTTATGTATCGCAACTGGTACGTACCGTTAATTATTTTGCAAAACTGATCAGCAAATAAGCCACAATCGTTTCAGAGCCGGTCTGCCCAAAGCAGACCGGCTTTTTTTGTTTTTTGACAAAACATGTGTAAACGGTTGCCATTTATTTTGCCGTTACCTTTAAGCATAATTTTCCAAAACCAAAGAACCATGAGCAAGTTTGAACAGTATAATTTTTCGGGGAAAAAAGCATTGGTCAGAGTGGATTTTAACGTACCCCTCGACGAGAATTACAACATCACAGACGATACAAGGATCCGGGCGGCAATTCCAACCATAAAAAAAATATTGAACGACGGCGGCAGCGTCATCCTGATGTCGCACCTGGGCCGCCCCAAAGATGGTCCCACAGAAAAATACTCGTTAAAACACCTGGTAAAGCATTTAAGCGAACTGCTGTCAACCGACGTTCAGTTTGCCAATGATTGTATTGGAGAAGAAGCCGTTGAAAAAGCAAAAGCCTTAAAACCGGGTGAAGTGTTGTTGTTGGAAAACCTGCGCTTTTACAAACAGGAGGAAAAAGGCGATGAAGCTTTTGCCCAGAAACTTTCTCAATTAGGTGATGTATATGTAAACGATGCATTTGGTACGGCCCACAGGGCTCATGCATCAACCGCGGTCATAGCCCGGTTCTTTGCACCGGAAAACAAAATGTTTGGCTTGCTTATGGAAAGCGAAGTGGCCAGTGCCGAAAAAGTATTGAACAGTGCCGAAAAGCCATTCACCGCCATCATTGGTGGTGCAAAAGTGTCTGATAAAATCCTGATCATCGAAAACCTGATGGGCAAAGCAACCGATATCATTATTGGCGGCGGCATGGCCTATACCTTTTTCAAAGCCATGGGAGGACAAATCGGTAAGTCGCTGGTGGAAGAGGACCGCCTGGACACCGCCAAGGACTTGCTGAAGATGGCCCAAGCCAAAGGTGTTCGCATCCACCTGCCCGCCGATTCCATCATTGCTGACAAATTTGCCGGGGACGCAGAAGTTTCTTCGGCTTTAAGCAACACCATTCCGGATGGCTGGATGGGGCTGGACATTGGCGCCTTGGCCTGCGACACCTTCACCAAGGTGATTCACGATTCCAGGACCGTGTTGTGGAATGGGCCCATGGGGGTGTTTGAAATGGAAAAATTTCAGCACGGAACAAAATGCGTGGCACAAGCCGTTGCCGATGCTACGGAAAAAGGGGCCTTTACCTTGGTAGGCGGCGGCGACAGCGTAGCGGCCGTGAACCAATTTGGCTTTGCCGATAAAGTAAGTTATGTATCTACGGGCGGGGGCGCCATGCTGGAATATTTTGAAGGAAAGGAGCTGCCGGGCATTGCGGCTTTGAAATAATGCCAAAATTGCACCCCTTGATTCGTGGTGCATAATTTGATAACACTCATCTGTACGTTTAGGTACATTTAAAACAAAAACTCTAAAAAATGAAAGCAATTTTATGGGTGATATTAGCCCTTGTTGTGATCCTGGTTTTCATTGGGTGCGGAAGTTATAATGGATTGGTCAGCCAGGACGAAACGGTAAAAAATGCCTGGAATAAAGTACAGAGCGATTATCAGCGTCGTGCAGATCTGATTCCTAATTTGGTGAATACGGTCAAAGGCGAAGCCAGTTTTGAAAGAGGTACCCTCAACGACGTGATCAATGCAAGAGCAAGGGCCACTTCCATGCAGGTAAGCCCCGAAAACCTTACGCCGGAAAACATTCAGAAATTTCAACAGGCCCAGGCCCAGTTATCGGGTTCGTTGAGCCGGTTGTTGGTTACCGTGGAACAATATCCGAATCTTCGGGCCAACGATGCGTTCCGCAATTTGCAAACGCAATTGGAGGGCACAGAGAACCGAATCAAAGTAGCCCGGAACGATTTCAACAATGCTGTTCAAACCTATAATACCAAGGTGCGCAGTTTTCCCACAAACATGGTGGCAGGCGTCATGGGCTTCCATCCCCGTCAGGGCTTTACCGCCGATGAAGGTTCGCAAAACGCACCAACGGTTGATTTCGGAGACCAGCAAAGAGCGCCTTCAGTAAATTTTGACTCAACCAGAAAAT
>JAEVYV010000240.1 GCA_023392575.1 Bacteroidota bacterium
CACTGACCCTGGCCATGAGCATTCTGCCCGAAGAAATACCGGTGGCTTTTACCACCTTTATGGCCCTGGGGGCCTGGCGGCTGATGAAGATGGGCATTGTGGTAAAACAAATGAAGACGGTGGAAACCCTGGGCAGCGCCACGGTAATATGCACCGATAAAACAGGTACGCTTACCGAAAACAAAATGAGTCTGGCAAAGGTGTATGTGCTGGCGAACAATAAAATCTCCGATCCCGAAACCATCATTGGTGAAGAAGAAAAAGAACTGGTACGGGTTGCCATGTGGGCCAGTGAGCCCATCCCCTTCGATCCCATGGAAATAGCCCTGCACAAAGCATACGCCGGTATAGCACAGGAAGATGAAAGGCCCCGGTACAAAATGGTACACGAATATCCCCTGGGCGGAAAGCCGCCGATGATGACGCATGTGTTTGAGGATGCTTCCGGCCACCGCATTGTGGCGGCCAAGGGCGCACCGGAGGCGCTGATGGCGGTATCGGATCTTACACCCCAGCAAACAAAGCAAATACACGATGCCATCAAAGCACTAACGGTAGATGGCTACCGTGTGCTGGGCGTTGGCGAAGCGCAATTCAGCGGCAATAATTATCCGGCAGCGCAACAGGAACTCCGATTTCAGTTCAAAGGCGTGATTGCTTTTTACGATCCGCCAAAGAAAAACATCAGCGGCGTGCTGGAAAGCTTTTACAAGGCAGGCATTGCCGTGAAAATTGTTACGGGTGACAACGCCGCCACCACTACCGCTATTGCCAAACAAATAGACTTTAAGGGTCATGAAAAAAGCTTAACAGGCGATGAACTGATGCAGCTGACAGATGCCGAATTGCAGGAAAAGGTTACAGCTACCAATGTGTTCACCCGCATGTTTCCCGATGCCAAACTAAAGATCATTAATGCCCTAAAAGCAAACAATGAAATTGTGGCCATGACCGGCGATGGGGTGAACGACGGGCCTGCCTTAAAGGCCGCCCACATTGGCATTGCGATGGGTAAAAAAGGAACCGAGATCGCCAAGCAGGCGGCTTCGCTGGTATTGGCAGATGATGATCTTTCCAAAATGGTAGATGCGGTGGCCATGGGGCGGAAGATTTACACCAACCTGAAAAAAGCCATTCAATACATCATCTCCATTCACATTCCCATCATCCTGACCGTGTTTTTGCCGCTGGCGCTGGGTTGGGTCTATCCCAACATCTTCTCGCCGGTGCATGTTATTTTTCTAGAACTGGTAATGGGGCCCACCTGCTCCATCATGTATGAAAACGAACCGATGGAAAAAAACACGATGCTGCAGAAACCACGGCCTTTTACGACCACGTTTTTCAATTGGAAAGAATTAGCGACAAGTATTCTGCAGGGGCTGGTCATCACAGTGGGAACATTAACAGCCTACCAGTATGCCGTTGGCCAGGGCTATGATGAAGCCCTTACCCGTACCATGGTTTTCACCACGCTTATTACCGCCAACATCTTTTTAACGCTGGTCAACCGGTCCTTTTATTATTCTGTTTTTACCACGCTGGCTTATAAGAACAACCTGGTGCCGCTGATCATTGGCGTTACGGTTCTTATCTCGGGCCTGTTGCTTTTTGTACCGCCGCTGACACGATTCTTTGAATTTGAAAGGCTGAATCTGTCGCAATTGTTGATTTGTATGGCAATTGGCTTTGCATCGGTAATTTGGTACGAGCTGGTGAAAGGATTAAAGAGAAGTTTTTCCAAAAATTCTTTACCCGAAACAAGGCAGGCTTGGGCGGGGCAGTAAGTAGTGGGTGTACGGTTTCTATGCAATACAAAAGACAAAGGCTTTGCGAATGCCCGGCAAACAGAGATTGAAGAATATATTTATAAACTATCGGACTGATAATTGAACAACAACGAACCGCTAACCTCAGCCTGGCAAAAGTGGGTCAAACAGTTGTACCTTCAGCTCTGTACTTCTATTGGGTATTTGCGCCATGTCGAGCTGACGTTTTTCAAATGCCCCACCATTACCTGTAGCAGAAAACATCCTTTATTTCAGTTAGTAAACAAACTGATATGAAAGCGTTTTTCCTTTTGACGGTCATAAGCTTATTGCCGTTCGCCAGCAAGGGACAAAACTCCCAGGATAAAGAAGCCGTAAAGAAAGTGGTAATTGCCTTCCAGGATGACTTCAACGATGGCAGCTTTAAAAATGCTGCTGCCTATTCAACAACCGACTGGGAGCATATTAACCCCGGTGGAGGGATAGACAAGGGACGTGACAGCGTTTTAAAAACTGTACGAGCTGTTCATCAAACATTTCTGAAAGGAGTTAAAATGCAGATCGAAAGCATGGATGTTCGCTTTCTTACACCTGACGTAGCGATAGCTGATGTTATCCATAAAGTTGGCAATTACACAACTCCTGATGGAGTTAAACATGAAAATGAAAGACAAATTAAAACCTATGTCATCGTCAGAAAAAGAGGAACCTGGCTTTTAGCACAAGACCATAATACGGTTATACAGGGCTCTAACACCGCCACAAATAAAAACTAATTCTTTAGACAGGCTGACTTAAAACCGGCTAAACTCTAAACCCAATCCCAAACGACAAACCTTTTAGTGTCTGGTGCCGCCAACAAATCCTGGAAGAACCCTAAAAACGGCATAAGAAACGGGGCAATGGGGGCAAAAAGCAGACAAGCAAGAGCCGACTCTATTCTGCTTTTGGGTCATCCCTTTTTGTTTTCGCCCGACCCTTGTTTGCTTTTGGGTCGCTGCAAAATGAAATGGGCTGAACCCAGGATGTTTTGGGCTGACTCTATTTTGCTTTTGGGTCATCTCTTTTTGTTTTGGGCCGACTCTTGTTTGCTTTTGACTCATCCCTTTTTGTTTTGGGCCGATCCTTTTCTGGTTTTTGGTCGCCGCAAGATGAAAAGGGCCGACTTCAAGATGTTTTGGGCTGATTTCATCTTGAAGTCGGCCAACCCTTGTTTGGTTTTGGGTCATCCCTTTTTGTTTTCGGGTCATCCCTTTTTGCTTTTGGGTCGCTGCATTTTGTTTTTTGGGTCAAAATGCCTGTTTTTCGCTTGAACGGGGTTGGTTATAGGGCGGATAAACACCAAAAAACCATGAATGCCCGGATACTGCGGACACTCCTCGCCGGGAAAGGGAAAGACAGCCGGAGACGCTGCTATAACACCGCGGTTACAGTTTTGCGTTCAGATAGGCAATCAAATCCAACGTTGTTTTGTTGATAATGCTTTCTTCCACGTAAAGCACCATTCCAGCCTCATCCTTGGACAGGTCCAGCATGGCTGTAAAGCCTTTTTCCCTGCACCATTGCTGCATCAGCTTTTGCATATTGCTGCGCAACGGATTCATACGTGCTTCTTGTTTTTTTTGAAACTCGCTTTCAAACTGCTCCTTCTTGAAATTGTATTCCCGCATCAGTTTTCCTTTTTCCTCTGCCAACTTGTTCTTTTCGGCAGGGGTCGTTGCTTTCTCTTCATTGCGGGAAACCTGTTCGAACTTGCCCTGCAACTGTCTCAATTCATCCAGCTTGACTTTAAATTCCGCGTCCAGAGCCTTTTGAATGTCGAGTAGTTTTTTAACACCCGCCGCCTGATCCTGGAAAAGGTAAGAATCGATCATGGCCAGCTTCAGTGGTGCAGTGGCGGCCGTTTGTGCTTCTGAGCGAACGGTGGCCAGGAAGGCAAAGATGATGACAGCGGTGCGGATAAGTATCTTTTTCATGCAATGCTATTTTGAGCGAAAGCTAGTGCTAAATTGCGGATAATGGTAGTGGTTGCAGGCATTTTCTATTTGGTGCGACTTCCTTTGCCGGTGCGATGGCCACTAAAAGAAAACACTCTAAACTACACACCACAAACTCCAAACTACAAACTCTCTTACAAATTTCCCTTTTTCATCTCCTCCACCGCATAATTCGCCGCCCTTGCCGTTAAGGCCATATACAAAAGAGAAGGGCTTTGATTGCCCGTGCTGGTCATGCAGGCGCCATCGGTTACAAAAACGTTTTGGCAGTGGTGCAACTGGTTCCATTTGTTCAACAAAGAAGTTTTCGCATCCCTGCCCATGCGGCAGCCGCCCATTTCATGAATATCCAGTCCCGGTGCCTGGTGGTTATCGTATTGATTGATGTTCTTTGCTCCCGCCTTCTCCAGCATCTCGGCGCTTTGCGTTAAAAAATCTTTGATCATTTTTTCATCGTTATCATCATAGTCCACCGACATAATGAGCAGGGGAATGCCCCACTGGTCTTTCTGATCGGTGCTTAACCGCACATGATTGCTTTCCTTTGGAATGGTCTCTCCCTGCAGGTACATATAACTGCCCCAGCCACCCGGCTCGCACATAGCATCCTTGTACGAACCACCGATGGTTTCTTCTAAAAATTCTCCATTGCTTCGGCCACGATAGGCGCCCATAAAGGTGGTAAAACCGCCCACATAGTCCATATCGTTCTGATACAGATTGCGGTAGTTGGCAATGATCGGCTCTGTTGGATTGCGGCCATAAAAATATTTGTCCTCCATACCCGGCAGCTCACCATTCACCGAAGCCCGGTAATTGTGATGCGCCACGTATTTGCCCAATAACCCGTTGTCATTTCCCAATCCATTGGGAAAGCGTTTGGAAGTAGAGTTCAGTAAAACCAAATTGCTGTTCAGGGCAGAAGCGTTTACAAAAATGATGCGGGCAAAAAAATCGGTTGTCTCTTTGGTATTGCTGTCAATCACCCGTACACCAACGGCCTTGCCTTTTTGTTCATTGTAAATAATGGAATGCACTACCGAAAACGGACGCACGGTAAGGTTACCGGTTTTCTTTGCCCAGGGCAAGGTAGAAGACACCGAACTAAAATACCCGCCAAACGGACAACCCCGCATGCAAAGGTTCCGTGCCTGGCAGCGTGCCCTGCCCTGTTGGGTATGAATGTCTTTGGGCAGTGTTAAATGAGCCCACCGTGCATGTACTAAATGGCGGTCCTTGTAATTGGCTTTAATAGCCTGCTGAATATGCGCTTCACCGCAGTTCAGATCGAAGGGTGGCAAAAATTCACCATCGGGCATGGCGGCGATGCCGTCCCTGGTGCCGCATACGCCAATAAATTTTTCTACATGCGAATACCAGGGAGCAATTTCCTCATAGCTAATGGGCCATTCAATTCCGTAACCATAACGGGCCGGTGCCGTGAAGTCGTACTGGCTCCAGCGCTGGCAGGCTCTTCCCCAGGTAAGGGATTTGCCGCCCACCTGGTAGCCGCGAATCCAGTCGAAGCGCAGCACCTCGGTGTAGGGGTGGAGCACGTCGTTGACGAAGAAGTCGGAGTTGCTCGCGTCGACGAAGCCGCTGCGGCGCTGGATGTGCTGCTCGCTGGCCTGCTGGGCCG
>JAEVYV010000250.1 GCA_023392575.1 Bacteroidota bacterium
TTGCTTTTGCCAGCGACACCCAGGCGCCCATGTGGGTGGAAACCCTTTGGCTGAAAGCGCATGACAACCGCAACGCCACCAAAAAAATATTCAACCAGATTGGGGCTTTGCAGCCGGGATCGCTTTATTTATTGGGCGATGTGGTGAACCTGGGCTACAGCAACCGCCAGTGGAAACCCATTGATGCTTATTTGCAAACCCTCCGCAGCCAGGGGATTGAGATCAGTGCCGTGTTGGGCAACCACGAACTAATGGGCCGGCCCAAAAAAGGAGAGCAAAAATTCCAGGCCCGTTTTCCCAATCATGTGCGGACGGGTTATGTCCAGATCAAGGATTCGGTAGCCATCGTTTTATTAAATTCCAATTTCAAAAAACTAAACAAAAAAGAAGACGAGCAGCAAACCAACTGGTATCAAGCCACCCTGGAAAGCCTAGACGCCAATCCTGCCATTCAATTCATCATCACCGCCTGCCACCACTCGCCTTTTACCAACAGCAAAATTGTGGGTTCCTCCAAAGATGTACAGCAAAGGTTTGTACCCGCTTTTTTGGCATCAAAAAAAAGCCGGCTGTTTTTATCTGGTCACTGCCACGGGTTTGAGCACTACCAAATAGAAGGCAAGGACTTTATGGTCATCGGCGGCGGTGGCGGACTGCACCAGCCCCTGCGCCAGGGTAAAGACTGCCTGCCCGATCTAGCCACAGTGTATAAACCCCTGTTTCATTTTTTGACCGTAAAACGCAAGGGCGGCCAATTGCAGGTCAGCTCCCTGCAATTGGAAAACGAGGGCTTCAAGGAAGGTTTGGCGCTGACCATAACCCACACGGCCCATCCAGACCTTGCCCATACCGCTCCCTTACCGGACAAAGCAAATTAAAACGCTTTCAATTTTTAATTGGTACAGATTTTTCTCAGGCATAAAAGCAACTATCTGCTTCAAACCATACATGCCTGTGACAGCAAACACATCTATTGACCATATTGTTCTTGCTTTTGCCAGCGACACCCAGGCGCCCATGTGGGTGGAAACACTTTGGCTCCGCTCCCACAAAAACCGGGCAGCGACCCGCCTGCTTTTTGGCGATGTGGTGCAACGCCGGCCGGCTGTGTTGTTTTTATTGGGCGATGTGGTGAACCTGGGCTACAGCAACCGCCAGTGGAAACCCATTGATGCCTACCTTGCGGCCCTGAGGGAAAGAAACATTTCTGTACACGCCATATTGGGCAACCACGAAGTAATGGGTCGGCCTTTATTAGGAGAACAAAAATTTCAAAAGCGGTTCCCAACCCATGTGCGTACGGGATATTTTGAAGTGCATGATGCAGTGGCGGTGGTGTTGCTGAACTCTAATTTCAATACCCTTTCCAAAAAAGAAGACCAGCAACAGTTAACTTGGTACGAAACAACCCTGCAACAGCTGGAAGAAGATTCCGCTGTGGATTTTATCATTACCGGCTGCCACCATTCGCCCTTCACCAACAGCCGTGTGGTCAGGCCTTCGGTTGAAGTAGAAAAAAAATTTGTTCCGCTTTTTTTGCAGTCCAAAAAAAGCCAGTTGTTCCTTTCCGGGCACTGCCATGCCTTTGAACATTATTTGGGGGGCGGAAAAGATTTCTTGGTCATTGGCGGCGGGGGTGGACTGCGCCAGCCCCTGCGTCAGGGAATCGGTTCGCTTACCGATCTGGCCGGAGCGTACAAGCCCTTGTTTCACTATCTGACCGTTCAGCGCAGGGCCGACCAGTTGCAGGTCGCCTCCATTCAGCTTAAAAAAGATTTTTCCGGCTTTGACGTTGGTTTGAAAACAGATATCAAAAAACAGGCGGCCACCCTTATTCCCGAAGGGCACATTATCCATTCCGGAACCGCTTAAATACATCTGTATTCCGTAATTTGAGCGCAAACGGAAATTATGTACAAGCTGCTTTTCGCCTGCCTGATTTGTTTTCAAAGCCTGATTGTTTTTGCACAAAAGCAAAGAGCCCGGGACCTGGGCCTGACCATTGGCGTATTGTCCACGGGAAAACACAATGCCATCACCGATGTTCCGGGTGTAAAGGTGGGCCACACCACCCTCATCAAGGGCGATTCGGTGCGTACCGGCGTTACGGCCATTCTGCCGCATGAGGGCAATTTGTTTCAGCAAAAAGTACCGGCAGCGGTGTACGTGGGCAATGGGTTTGGCAAACTGGCCGGCAGCACCCAGGTGCAGGAGCTGGGCACGATGGAAAGCCCGGTTGTGCTCACCAACACCCTAAGTGTGCCCACGGCCATGAACGCCGTGATTGACTACACCCTCAAGCAGCCGGGAAACGAAGACGTTCGTTCGGTAAATGCCCTTGTGGGTGAAACCAATGACGGAGGCTTGAACGACATTCGGGGAAGACATGTAACAGAAGCCCAGGTGCTCACGGCCATTCACAACGCAAAAACCGGTGCGGTGGTGGAAGGAAACGTGGGCGCCGGAACCGGAACCATTTGCTTTGGATTTAAAGGCGGCATTGGAACCGCTTCCCGAAAGCTTCCGGAACGCCTGGGTGGCTATACCGTTGGCGTTTTGGTGCAAAGCAATTTTGGCGGGGTGCTGCAAGTAGACGGAGTGCCCGTGGGCGAGGAGCTAAAAAAATATTACCTGAGCGACTTATTAAACAACCGGGAAGATGGCTCTTGCATGATCGTGGTGGCGACCAATGCCCCGCTGGACAGCCGCAACCTGGAACGCCTGGCCAAAAGAGCGTTTATGGGCCTGGCAAAAACCGGAGGCATTGCGCATAACGGAAGCGGTGATTATGTGATTGCTTTTTCAACGGATTCCAGCCTGCGGGTTGCCCACAACATGAAAGAGCCGGTGCAATCGCAGAAGCTGCTGCACAACGATGCGGTTTCGCCCCTGTTTTTGGCGGCCATCGAAGCCACCGAAGAAGCGATCATCAATTCCCTGCTGGCAGCCGAAACGGTTGCGGTCAAAGGAAAAAAAGTAGAAGCCCTCCCTATGGAGGCGCTGAGGACCATCTTAAAAAAACACAACCGCCTGAAACGTTAAACCGGCCGGGCGACTCAGCGCTCTTTGTGCCGGCGGTCGACCCGCACAATGGTGATGGATGAGCGGTCATCGCCGGTAATTAAGATAGAATCCTTGGTGATCACCTTAAGCGAATAATTTCGGATGCCCCTTTGGGAAAAAATCGAATCGCCCACCAGCAGGTAGCGCACCGTATCCTCTTTGATTTTTTTCAGGGAATCGTCTTTGTACGTCGTATCGTTGATAAAGGATACATATTTTCTGGAAGTATCCCTTTTGCTGTCATACACATAAAGGTCCCGGCCCAGGGAGTCTTTGCCCTGCAGGCGCATAATCTGCCATTGCCCAAGCAAGGACACCTCTTTGTTGCGTTTGCACCCCGGTGCAAGCAGGATAAGCAGCAGTAAAAATGATTTCATACCCACTTTTCACTAGCACCTGCAAAACAAAGACCGGGCAGAACCTTAAAAAGGAATTGAGAAAGCCGTCTGTTTAGTTTACCGGCACCAACCGCAAAAACATGCCCGGGCTTTCGGTAAGCACATAAATGTAGCCATCCGGACCCTGGGCCACCGCCCTTACCCGGCCAATGCCCTTTAGCAGTCTTTCTTCGTTGATCACTTTGCGGTCCTTGACCTCCAGCCTGGCGATCAGCTGACCGGCCAAAGCCCCTACCAGCAGGTTGCCCTTCCAACCCTTGTAGCGGTTGCTGGTAACCAGCGCCATGCCGCAGGGCGCAATGGAAGGCACCCAGGTGTAAAGAGGAGCATTGATGCCTTCTTTTTCCTTGTCGTTGGATATAATGCTTCCGTTATAATCAATGCCGTGGGTGGTTAAAGGCCAGCCGTAGTTTTTTCCTTTTTCTTCGATATTGATCTCATCTCCGCCCTTGGGACCATGCTCATGGGTCCACAAAACGCCCCTGGCCGCATCGTACACCATGCCCTGCACGTTGCGGTGGCCATAGGTCCATATTTCGGGCTTGGCCCCCGCCTGATTCACAAAAGGATTATCGGCCGGTACGCGGCCATCGTCGTGCAGGCGAATGATTTTGCCATTGTGGGTGCCCAGGTTTTGGGCGTTTGCCTTGGTACCCCTTTCGCCGGTGGAAACGAATACGTGACCTTTGCCGTCAAAGGCAATGCGGGAGCCAAAATGCACACCTGAAGCCACAAAGGGATCGACCACAAAAAGCTCCTGCAGGCTGGTCAGCGAGTTTCCCTGCAATTTGGCCCGGGCCAGGGTGGTGCTTCCGCCGCCGTTGCCCGGCTGGGCATAGGTAAGATAAATCCATCCGTTTTGGGCATAGGCCGGATGAAGCTGAATATCCAGCAAACCGCCCTGCCCGTTGGCATATACCTTGGGAACACCTTCCAGTTTCTCAGGCAACAGCTTTCTATCCTTTACAACCCGTATCTCACCCGATTTTTCGGTAATGAGCACCCGCCTGTCAGGCAGAAACGCCATGCCCCAGGGGCTTTGCAGGCCGGTGGCAATGGTATCTACTTTTATTTTTTGTGAAACCGAAGGTTCGATATGCGCCTGATGGTTATCCTCCGTTGCGAGCACCTGAATCTTGCCATCGCTGCAGGAGAGCAAAACCAGAGAAGACAAAAGGAGGGCCGTACGTCGGGGCCGCAAAGAAGGTAAAACAAAATTCATGATCTGAGTTTAATTGAACGTGTCGCAAATAAATACTGACGGTATCAAAAATAAAGTGGTTTGTTCATTTTGCACATCTGTCCGAAAACTTCCTGTTTCGGCCGGCACCTTCCCGTGTTTTATCCATCTTCCTATTTTACCGCTCCCCCAAATTTTGCCGGCCGGCCCAAGTGCTTGCCCTAAATTGGCCGCCAATACTTGTCCATGCAAAAGCTTTTTTACTCCCTGCTCCTGTTGGTTGTTTTTTCTTTTTCGTATGCGCAAAACAGTGACACGTTAACCCTGAAGGTAACCGACCCGGCTGGCGAGCCCCTCTCCGGCGCCACCGTAGAACTTTTACAGGGGGACTCTTCCCTGCTCAAAGTCCAAATGACGGATGCGGCGGGAATGGTTAGCTTTGGCAGGCTTCAACCCGGCGTTTATTTTTGGCGCATCAGCCGGGTGGGATACAGCGGATATTTTTCCCCGGCCATTTCCTTCCCATCCAATCCGGCGTTGCCCGCAAGCACCATTGTGCTGCAGTCAGCCACCCACCAGCTTGGTGCCATTACCGTATCGGCCCGCAAACCCTTTATAGAGCTAAAGCCCGGCAAAACCGTGGTGAATATGGAATCGGGGAGCACCAACGTTGGAGCAACCGCCCTGGAAGCCCTGGAGAAACTGCCCGGCATTACCGTGGATAAGGACGGCAACATTTCGCTTAAAGGCAAAAGCGGCGTAACCATAATGCTGGACGGCAAGCCTACCTATTTGGATGCGGCGCAGCTGTCTACTCTTTTAAACGGCATGAGCGCTTCGCAGATAAGCCAGGTGGAGATCATGGATCAGCCGGGGGCCCGGTACGATGCGGCCGGCAATGCAGGCATCATCAACATCAAAACCAAAAAAACAGGGCAAAAAGGATTTAACGGCAGCCTCACAACGTTGTATGCCCAGGGCCGCTATCCCAAAAACAATAATAGCTTGCAGCTGAATTACCGCAGCGGCCCCTGGAACTTGTTTTTGAATTACAGCTATAATTTTAACCACAACTTTACCCGCATTGATGCCCTGCGCACGTATTTTAAAAGCAACGGAGAAACAATAGCTTCTTTTTTAGAACAGCCCAGCTTTTTGGAAGGCAGGGGGCATACTCACGGTCTGCGCACAGGCGTTGATTATGCCCTTGGTGCAAAAACCACTGTTGGACTAGCCTTCAATGGCCTGCTGCTGGACCGTGCCAGTACCGGCAACAACCTCGCCCTGTGGATGGCAGCGGATAAAACTCCCGATTCGCTTATTGAAACGCACAGCAAGAGCGGCACCAACTGGAAAAACGGCGGCGCCAACCTCAACTTCAGGCACCGCTTTTCGGCCTCCCGCGAGCTGACCGCTGATGCAGACCTGATTGGCTACCGCATTCGCGGCAACCAGTTTTTTGAGAACCATTCCATTGCACCGGTTTCGTATTCGGAAGCCTCAAGGGCAACCATTCCCTCCGACATCCAAATCCTTTCGGCCAAGGCAGATTATACCGAACAAGGGAAAGAAATAAAATGGGAAGGCGGCTGGAAGACCTCGCACATCACCACCGATAACCTGGCGGCTTATGAATACAGAGCCGGCAATGCCTGGGAGCCCGATCTGGGGAAAACCAATCATTTTCTTTATACCGAAAACATCCATGCCCTCTATGCTTCGGCAGAAACCAGGCAAAAGCGCTGGACCCTTCAGGGAGGGCTGCGCTACGAAATGACCCATTACAATGCCCGTCAATTGGGCAACGCGGTGGTGAAGGATTCGTCTTTTTCCCGCAGCTACAACGGCTTGTTTCCTTCTGTGTTTGTTTCGGTGGCGGCCGATTCGGCCAACACGTTTTCTTTGAGTGCCGGCCGCCGTATTGACCGGCCAGCTTTTCAAAAACTAAACCCCTTTCTGTTCATCATCAACAAATACACTTATCAGCGGGGCAATCCGTTTTACCGGCCCCAGTATACCTGGAACCTGGAACTCTCCCACAGCTATAAAAATGTGTTGCTTACGGGCCTTAGCTACAGCCGCACCACGGATTATTTCTCGCAGATCTTTCCGCTGGACACTACCGGCATTGTGATTTATACCGAAGGGAACCTGGGCAAGCTGCAAACCCTCGGGCTCTCGGTGGGCACTCAGTTGGCGCCTACGCGGTGGTGGTCTTTTTCGGCACAGGCGGTGTTGAGCCACAAGCAAATGGAGGGCTTTATTGAAAAAGCCTACCACGCCAACATCACTCAATACCAATTAAACCTGAACAACCAGCTCAAATTTCAAAAGGGATGGGCTGGGGAGATCAGCGGATTTTACACCTCCAAAAGCCAAAACGATCTGCGGGAGATCGTGGACCCTGCCGGACAGTTATCCCTGGGCGTTTCCAAAAACATTCTACAAAATAAGGGCACGGTGAAGCTGAGTATACGGGATGTTTTTTATACCCAGTGGATGAAGGGCATGACCTATTTTCCGCAGGCAACGGAGTACTTCAAACTTACCCGCGACACCCGGGTGGTGGCGGCATCGTTCACCTACCGCTTTGGCAAATCGTTTAAAACCATCAAGCGTTCCGAAGGCGCCGCCGGCGAAGAGGTACAAAGGGTGGGCAACGGATAAGGACTTGTGGATGTACCGGCGGCAGCAGGCCACTTCGCTTAAACAAAAAAGGTCGTTGTTCGCTGCCAACCAGCTCACTTTACAACCATTTTGCGCTTGCGCTCAGATTTGCTTCCGCATCCGTCACCCACGGCAAAAGCAAGTTATGCCCCACAGTTACCCGCCTGGGTAATTTATTGTATGGGATTGCTGCTGCTTTACATCAAGGCAGTACAAAAACTAACGGCTTCGTCCTTAATTTACCTGACGGTCTGGATTAACCACTCCATAGACTAAAGCTCACCCTTAAACGAAAAGACGTGGAAAACAAAACCAATCATTTCAACAACCCGGCAAACACGCATCGCCGGGAGTTTGTAAAGAAGGGCTTGATGGCAACTCTTTCAGGAGTTACGGCAATCGGCCTGCTGGCTGTAAGGGCCAAAAAGAAGAGGAGGGGCGAAAGTATTGCCGCCCGAAGATTTGATGCAAGAGCATGGTTTGCTCAACAGAATACTTTTGATTTATGATGCCTGCAAAACCCATCTGGCCACCAAAACATCGTTCCCTAAAGAAGCAGTAGGCAATGCCGCACAGATCATCAGAAGCTTTGTGAAAGGCTATCATGAAAAGCAGAAGGAAAATTACCTGTTTCCCGCTTTTAAAAGGCCCATCATTTAACCGATTTGGTGGTGTGCTCTTGCAACAACACCTGGCAGGAAGAAGACTGACCGATCAAATCATGCAACTGGCCAAATCCTAAACCCCAACAGAAACCGAACGCCAAAAGCTTGTGGAGTTGCTTACGGCATTCAACGCCATGTACCGTCCGCACGAAGCAAGAGAAGACACGGTACTTTTCCCCGCATTCAGAAAAATTGTTTCCCGACACGAGTACGACAGTTTAGGCGAAGAGTTTAAAAACAATGAGCACAATCTTTTTGGCGAAGATGGTTTTGAAACCATGGTGAACAAAGTTTCAGATATTGAAAAGAGTTTGGGCATTTACGATCTGGCCCAGTTTACACCCAGAACATAATCGTTTCTTTGCAAAGGATAATAAAGGATGTTATGAAAAACAAGAACACCCACAACCCACCGGGGCGGGCAGCCAGGCAGCACCATCCGTTTGCAAAAGCATTGCTTGAAGTGCCCGCAGAAGCGGGAGCCGGTTGGGTGAAAGCGTTTACCGGCTACAAACAAAAGAAGGAAGCAGCTTGAAAAAAATAAAAAAGCAGGCACCGGATAACCCCTCTCTTTCCACCATTGCAAAGCTGTTTTTAAGGTTGGGCATTGTTGGTTTTGGCGGCCCCGCCGTTCACATTGCCCTGATGCAGGAGGAGGTGGTTCGGAAAAAAGCCTGGATGAGCGAAGAACATTTCCTGGATTTGGTTGGAGCCACCAACCTGATACCCGGCCCCAATTCAACGGAAATGACCATGCACATTGGCCATGAAAAAGCTGGCTGGAAAGGATTGGTTGTGGCTGGCTGCTGTTTTATTTTTCCGGCCGTGCTTATTACAGCTTTTTTTGCATGGCTGTACCAAAAATATGGACAACTGCCCCAGGTGCAGCCCTTTATTTACGGCATCAAACCCGCCATTATTGCTGTTGTTGTTTCCCTGATGATCAACTTAGGCAGAAAGGCATTAAAAAGTATGGAGCTCGGCATCATTGGGCTTTTAGCAGCCGCAGCGGTATTAGCAGGGCTCAATGAAATCTATGTTCTTTTTGGAGGTGGATTGCTGGGAATCATTCTGTACTGGCTCAAGAATAACAACAAAACGGCCAACAGCGTTTTTCCCTTTGCCTTATTGCAAATAACCAATCCCCTTATCAATTTTTCCGACGCCAAACTTTTTCTCACCTTTCTTAAAATCGGCTCTGTTCTGTACGGCAGCGGATACGTACTCTTTGCTTTTTTGGATGCCGAGCTGGTAAGCAAAGGCCTGCTCAGCAAACAACAATTAGTAGATGCCATTGCTGTAGGACAGTTTACCCCCGGGCCGGTATTTTCATCAGCCACATTCATTGGCTGGCAAATTGGAGGAGCAATGGGAGCCGCTGCTGCTACCATAGGAATTTTTCTTCCTTCCTTTCTGTTGGTTGCCCTGCTCAATCCGCTCATTCCCCGGCTAAGAAAGTCCAAAATCATGGGGGCATTTCTGGATACGGTAAACATGGTTTCGGTTGCCATCATCTTGTCTGTAATTATGGAAATAGCTCAGGCCACATTTTTAGACTGGCGGGCAATCCTGATTGCTTTGGTTAGTTTTGTGGTTACTTTCTTTTTTAAAAAGGTAAACACGGCTTTTGTAATCATTGGGGGGGCTGCTTTGGGGTATGTGTTGTCTTTTGTTTAGAACTGACCAATGCATCAACAACGCCTCAGTTGTTGGGCCTTGCTCTTCAAGTTCCCGGTTTTTTCTGAATCCAACGTCGTGCAATAAGTTAATGGAAGCCTGGGTGCATTTTGATCCGGAATTTTTAAATTAGGGGTTAAAAGATCCAAATGAACCAACAAAGCCGCAGATCATTTATTGCCACCTCCGTACTGGCCGGAACCGGCCTGATGGCCAATGCCCTGCCTGCAGAAAATCGAAAGGGCGCCCCGATCATTCATCATGTTTTCTTTTGGCTAAAAAATCCTTCTTCCCAGGAAGACCTAAGCGCCCTGATTGCCGGTTTAAAAACCCTGAGAAAAATCAAATCTGTACGGCAAATGCATATTGGTGTGCCTGCAGCAACCGAAAACCGCTCTGTGGTGGATCACAGCTATAGCGCCTCCGAACTGCTCTTTTTTGATGATTTGGCCGGGCAAAAAGCTTATCAGGACGACCCGATTCACCAAAAGTTTATACAGGACTGCTCCCACCTTTGGGAAAAAGTAATTGTGTACGATACCGCGGGCATTTAGACCTACATCGATTTTTCTCTGCTGGCTAGAGCGGTATGTTGGTGGGATTATCTGTGCGCAATTCCTGGTCTTCGTTCTGGGCATCAAAATATTTCTGAGCATCCTTGTCTACAGGCACAGTATCCTGCTCCTCCTTTGTATTTTCTTTTTTTGTGTTGGTTTTTATCTGGTCGCCGTTGGGTTCATTTTCTTTATTGGTTCCCTTGTTTTTAGGGCCTTTGTCACGCATCATAAAAAATGGTTTAGCGCTTTAGCCAAAGAAAAAGCTATGCCAGCAATCAGGGAACAAGGGAGAACAAAAAAACCGGTACTACGGAATACCGGTTTTCCACTAGATAGGGTGGTGTTTTCTGTAGGTGTTTCTGGTCGGATTCACAAACGGGCCTGATACTATATGGATCGCATGGCAGGCTGAACAGCTCAAAAAATAAGCCTTCAGCGGAAATGAGACCTCCCCGGAAGCCATTGGTTTAATGAAAAGCAAAATTTTTCTTATGGGTGAATTAAATCCCAAAGCAGCCAACCCCGGCGCGGCCGGGAAGATTTTCTTTTACATCGTTAACAGGATGGCCCTGGTACAGGTTTTATAGTTATTTCTGCAATCAAACCCTCGTGTATGCTTAAAGTTTTTCCCCTTGCGGTACTGACGGCTCTGGCCGCTTGCAACACCGCTCCCAAATCCGCCCATGAAAAAGAGCCGCAAGGCGGCAAGTCGGTCAAAATGTATTCCTGGGCAGCGGAAGAAGAACGGGAGTTTTTGTCGGGCTGTGTCGACAGCGCCCGGGTAAAACTGGGCGAAGCAGCCGCTTTTGCCCAATGCAAATGCATTTTGAACCAACTCAAGCAAACCTTTCCCAACATGGACAGTGCCGCACCGGCCCTGATGGATGTAAAAAAAGTAGCTGCCTTTGTTCAAAAATGCAAGTAAGCCCTTGCCTTGACTAACCCGGCAGTTGGGCAACAGCAGCTGAGGCAAAGCGTATTCATTGCCGGATTTTAACAAATCATGGCAAAACCTATGCAGGGCTTTGCGGTCTGTTGGTTTTACCCTTTCAATCAAACATGTATGAAAAAAATAGTTCTACCTCTTTTGTTTGCCTTTGTGTTGCCGGCCGCTTTTTCCTGCAGCAGCATGCGGTTTGGCAGTTATCGTTTAAACGAAGCCGATGCCGCGGCGGCCATCCGGCAGCTTTTGGAGATCGGAACAAAAGAAAGTTCGTTTACCGGCGCCTTTAGTAAAGAAACGGTAATGGCTACCCTTTTTCCCGAATCGCTCAGAAAAACCCTCAACACGCTGAACCAATTAGGCCTGACCAATGAAATTGACCGCTTTACCACTACGCTGGGTACGGCAGCGGAAAAAACCGCCACGGCTTCGGTGCCCATTTTTGTCAGCGGCATCAACAACATGAAGTTTACCGATGCCATGCGCATCATTAAAAGCGGCGGTACGGCAGCCACCGATTATTTAAGAAGTTCGATTGGCGATACCCTGCGCCGCTCCATTACCCCGGTCATGCGAAACGCACTGGACGAATACAAGCTAAACGAGCAGTGGGAAAAGATCATCAAACCGGCTCAGGCGCTGGTGGGCAACAAGCTGAATTTAGACCTGGCCAACCTGATGTCGGGGCTGGTAAGCGAAAAAATGTTCCAGCAAATAGAAGAAAAAGAAAAGCAGGTTCGTGCCAATGCTTCGGCCCGTACCACCACGCTGCTTCAAAAAGTATTTTCGAGGGACTGGAACGCACCGGCCTGATGACGGAGGCAGCGGTTGCCTTCCTGATCAAAACAAGTCTCACACTAACTGTTATCCTCAAATGTTTGTTAAGGGAACAACGATGAGCTTCGTTTAACATTTACGCCTTAGCGCTGGCATGAAGTTGGCAAAACAGATAGCAGATGACTACATTTTTACCATTTAAAACAAGAACCATGAAAAAACTATTATTTCTTTTACCCCTTATAGCCCTCCTGGTGTTTGCGTGCAACAGCAAGCCAAAGACCAATGCGGAGGATGTTGCCAGAAAAGTAGCCGATTCGCTGCGCTTTGCTGCCGATACGGCGGGGCTGGCAGAATTTCAGAACTGGAAGGCACAAAACGAAATAATCAACCAACCAATGAGCGGGCAAAACGCCCTGGCGGCGGCTCCGGCGGTTGCCCGGACCTCGGCTTCAACCCGCAGCAGTTCGGCTTCCCGAAGCCGTTCTTCCAGCGGTGGCTCCATGAGCTCCGGTTCTTCTAATACAGCCAAAGCCAAAAAGGGCTGGAGTAAGGCAGCCAAAGGAGCGGTTATTGGTGGGGTGGCCGGTGGGGCTGCAGGTGCCGTCATCAACAAACGCAACCGCGTAGTCGGCGGCGTGGTGGGCGGCGTCATTGGCGCCGGTGTGGGGTACGGTATTGGCCGCAGCATGGATAAAAAGGACGGACGTTATTAAGCGCTGGCTGAAGTGCCGGATCACCATTTGGAAAGTCAAAATTCAAAAGTAAAAAGAGTCTTATACCATAAGGCTCTTTTTACTTTTTACTTCTCTCTGAAGAATTTTATTTCACAACCACGGTTACAATCTTCTAAAATCATTATAACTTTAATAGCGTGTTTTCTACACGTTTTATCTACCCCTCCAAAACGCCCGATTCCTTACTCTTTCTCAACGACAACATTGCAGACATAATTTCTTAACCTTAATACAATGTTATGAGAAAGTTCATCATTGGCCTGTTGGTTATGCCCTGTATGGCCATAGCCCAGGAAAAAACCGTTGTTTCCGTTAACCGCGTTTTTCCCAAACAAGACAAAGTACAAAGTTTTGAAAAAGCCCTTGCGGCACATGCACAGAAGTATCATAAAGGCGATTTCAGCTGGCGGGTGTACACCATCGAATCGGGGCCGGATGCCGGTGGCTACCATATTACAGAAGGACCCATGACCTGGGATGGCCTTGACAAAAGAGGCGATTTAGGCGCTGCGCATACGGCTGATTGGAATACCACCATTGCTCCTCTATTGACAGACAGAGGCTCCATAAGTTACTCAACCTACCGCGCCGATCTAAGCTCTGTGAAGATGGCAGATTACAGCGATAAAATTGCGATTACTCACGTCTTTCCCAAACCGGGCTATCAGACCGAAATGGAAGATGCTATAAAAAAACTGAAAGCTGTATGGGATACCAGCGGACAAGCTATAGCCGTATATGAAAGCAGTTCTTCGGGCGAACCGCAGTGGGCAGTGGTAACCCGTTACAAACAAGGACTAAAGGAAAGGGAAAGAGATTTTCGGCCACCAATGAAAGAAAGATATGAAAAGGTCAATGGCGATGGGTCCTGGGCTGCCTACCAACAGGCTCTCCGGACCATGGTGGATCATTCCTGGTCGGAATTGCTATTTTATAAGGCGGAATTGAGTTCGAAGTAATAAAAAGAGAAACGGCCAGATGTTGTCTGACCGTTTCTCTTAAACCTTAAATTCATTAGCCATTGATGCGGATTATCCAACTTCTTCAGGATAGAACGGCTTTTACTTCTATAAGTTCTCCGCCTTCTTTTTCTTTTTAAAAAACCCCCTCAGCAAAAAATTATGCTGCAGGGCCTCCATATTCTCATCCAGTTTTTGGGTGCTGGTTTCCAGGTTTTTGATCACGGCTTTTAAGCTTTCGGCGGATTGGGCATCATGCAGCAGTACGCCTGCAGGAGAAGAAGCGTTGCTTAATCCCGCATTTACCGTTTTTGTGGTGGTATTCAAGGTATTGATCACTTCATGCGCCGTTTTGGTCAACCCCTCAATTTGCGATACGCTGGAGCGGAGCTTGCTGAAAACAACGGTATCGGTAATGAGGTCGTTGCTTAACGATCCTTTTTGCTGCAGCTTGGCCGTGTAGTCCGAAAGATTGTTGGTCAGCTCTTCAGTCTGGCTCATGGTTCTTTTCAGGGTCGTCAAAGTAACTTCCAGTGAGGTGGCAATGGACTCATCGTTCAAAAGCCGGCCTATGGTTCCCTGGCCGTTGGCCAGCCTTTCGCTGACGGTTTTAAAATCGTTGGTAATGTCCAGCAGGTTTTTGTTGTTTGCCTGCAGGGTGCTCATCATCTCTTCCATATTCATGGCGCTGTCTGCCGTGATCAGGTCGCCATCGGCAATCACAGGTGCCTGGGGTGTTCCGCCGGTCAGAACAATGATCCGGTTACCGATCAGTCCATCGGTGCCCACTTTTGCCTTTACGTCCTTGCGGATGTACTGTTGCGAGCTTTCCTCGATGCCCATGGTCACTTCCACCTGGCCCTCGGGGGTAAATTTTACCTTCCGGATGGTGCCGATCTTTACGCCGGCATACCATACGTTGTTTCCTTCCTGCAACCCATTAATGTCTTTAAATACGGCCTTTGCTTCCACCATATTGCTGAAGGTTTTGCGCTGTCCGCCCAGGGTCAACACGCCAATGATGAAGATCACCAGGGCTATGAATATGAAAACGCCGACAGCAAAAGCTCTTGTATTTTTTGTAGATCTCATTCTTTATTGTATAAAATTATAGTCATAAAAGCTTTGGATACGTTCATCTTTTGTTTCAAAGATCGTGTCAAAGTCTCCCACCCGTACAAATTTCCCTTCCAGCAACATGGCCACCCGGTCTCCGGTTTCGCGGGCACAGGTCAGG
>JAEVYV010000267.1 GCA_023392575.1 Bacteroidota bacterium
TGGTGGCGATGCGCTGCAGCTCTCTTTGCTTTAGGCGGGAAAAAAGCGGTTCCAGTTCCTTGGGAATGTTATGGGCGGAGATGGTTTTGAGGTAGTCTAAAATATTGTGGTAGCGGATGATAAAGTCGGTCCGGATTTCCAAAAACAGGGCAATGGCCTTCCAGGGGTCTTTTTCTCCGTCCAGCAACTGGGCTTCTTTGGGCAGGGCGGCTTCGGTGATGGCCTGGAAAACGGCAACATATAAATTGAGTTTATCCGGAAAGTAATAATAAAGCAAGGCTTTGGAAATAGAGAGGTCGGAAGCAATTTCGGTCATGGTTGTTTTGGCAACGCCGAAATGGGCAAATCGTTTGATCGCAGCTTCAATAATTGCTTCCTGTTTTTGGTCATACGCCATATAGACCAAAGAAAAGAATTTTTTTGATAGGGTTGTGGACGGGTACCTGCCCTGTGCTGCGCAGGCCGGAGGAGCCTTCAGCCTTGGGACGAGGCTGAAAAAAAGGCCGAAAGCTGGCCAAAGAGAAACGAAGGATGTCTTGTGCAGAAAAAAATAAGGCTGGAGTTGTGCTCCAGCCTTTAAGTGCGTTATTGTTTGGCAAACTCTCCGTCTGCCTTAATTTTTACTTCATCGCTCAACATGGGTGCAGGGAAGCCGGCGCCAAGGTTGAAATCAGAACGCTTGATGGTTCCGGTAACCTGAAAGCCCGCCGTAGGTACTTTTGACATAGGGTTTTCAATGGTGCCGCGGTACCACAAATCCATGGTTACGGGTTTGGTAACACCGTGAAAACTCAGGTTGCCGGCCAGTTTGTATTTGTTTTTGCCGGCAGGTTTGATCGAGGTGCTTTTGAACGTCAGTTTGGGATGTTTTTCCGCATCAAAAAAATCGGGGCTTTTCAGGTGTTTGTCCCTCATTTCAATGCCGGTATTGATGGAAGCCACATCGGCAGTTAATTCAAATACTGCGTCACTAAAGTCTTCTTTTGAAGCACTAACGTTTACGTCGAAATTGCTGAAAGAGCCATGAATGTCAGAAATGCCAAGATGGGTAATGGAAAAGCCAAGATTGGAATGTGCTTTGTCGGATTTCCATGTCGTCAATGTCGTAAAGGCAAATAACATCACTACTGCCGACGAAAGAAGAGCAAGTTTTTTCATGTTTTTTTTGTTTTTGGGTTTTGTTTTTGATGTGTATAAAGAATAATTAATCCGCTTTTATAAGCCCGGAACGGTTGCGGGTCCGGGAACAACCACCGGGTTCAGGCCCATGCTTTGTACCAGTGCGGCTACCATTTGTACCGCTTCCGGATCCCTGCCGGAGACATAACAGTCCATGTTCTGTGGCTGCTGATCGGAGCCGTTGAATTTTTCGGGATCCATATTATAAAAGGCCCGAACAATCCGGGAGTGGGGGAGTAGTTGTTCGAGTTCCTGTACGCCGTCGTCTACAATAATGTCGATCTTTTGGCTGGCGACCACGTTTATTTTTTTGGCAATTTCCCGGCGGTCGGGGCAGGACTCCAGGGCCAAAACGATGATGTCGGCTTCCCAGGTGGCCTCGTAAGAACAGTGCAGTGCTTCCACATCGCAACCGGGGCGCTGCGCCTGCAATTCTTTTGTAAAGGATTGGATCGCATCAAAATCCGTATCGCACAAAATGATCTTATCACGGCCACAAGCCAACCCCCGGGTAATCCCTTTGCCGATGGCTGCGGCTCCTATAACTGCTATGGTTTGAGGCGTTTGCATGTTTGTTTATTAATGGTGCAAAGCTACCAAGGAGTTCTGCCCCGGTCCATTGAGATGAGGCAAGAAATTGCATTGACATAGATCAACGCCATTTTGGGCAGGCGAAGATAAATGCGGGGAATAGGTTTTCCTGTTAACTTTAAGGATTGTTTTAGTATGCCCTTTCACCGCAATTTTACCTATTGGATTGATAAACGGAAATGGAAGTATGTGTTTCTGTTGACAACCCTTGAACTTTCGCGATAAGGCAGCAGTCTGCTGCCGCTAAACCTGTTTGTTCGAGAGCCGTTCAAAGGGGCGCAGCCACAGGCTGTACAGGCAGTTGCTGCCGCTTCATAATTTGTATCTTCATATTTGTCCTTACTAAATCTTACTTATGCCTTACTATTATAAAGCCGGGAACGTTCCTCCCAAACGCCATACGCAATTCCGCAAGCCCGACGGAAGTTTGTATTCGGAGCAGTTGTTTTCGACCGAAGGTTTTTCCAATGATTATTCCCTGCTCTATCATGTTTATCCGCCTACCCAGATCATTAAAACCGAAAAACCGGTGGACGTCAGTCCGCAGGTTGCCGAGGAAAAAATGCTGAGTCACCGCAGCTTTGATGGGTTTAAAATCAAGCCTGTTCAGGATTATTTGGAAAGCCGGGTGCCGGTGCTGGTCAACAACGATGTGCATATGGTGCTGGCCGCACCCCGGGAAAGCGTGGCAGCGTATTTTTATAAAAACGCCGATGCCGACGAGATGATTTTTGTGCATGAAGGAAGCGGTGTGTTAAAAACCATGTATGGTGAGCTTCATTTTGGATACGGCGATTACCTGGTGATTCCCCGGGGAACCATTTACCAGATTCAGTTCAATAATGAGGACAACCGCTTGCTGATTGTGGAATCATTCAGCCCCATTCGCTTTCCCAAAAAATACCTGAGCCGGAACGGCCAGTTGCTGGAGCATTCCCCTTTTTGCGAAAGAGACATCCGCGTGCCACAAAACCTGGTGACGCACGACGAACGAGGCGACTTTCTGGTAAAAACCAAAAAGAACGGGGTGCAGTACAATATTCATTACGCGGCCCATCCATTTGATGTAGTGGGCTGGGATGGGTGCTGCTATCCCTTTGCGTTTTCCATTCACGATTTTGAACCCATTACCGGCCGGGTGCACCAGCCGCCGCCGGTGCACCAAACTTTCGAGGGCAACAATTTTGTTGTGTGCTCTTTTTGTCCCCGCTTGTTTGATTACCATCCCCAGGCCATTCCGGCGCCCTATAACCACAGCAATATTGACAGCGACGAGGTGCTCTATTACGTGGATGGCGATTTTATGAGCCGCAAAAATGTTACGCGGGGGATGATCACCCTGCATCCGGCCGGCATTCCTCATGGACCGCACCCGGGTGCGGTAGAAAAAAGCATCGGGGCCCGGGAAACCAGGGAGCTGGCCGTTATGGTGGACACCTTTCATCCGCTAAAGCTCACTAAGCAGGCTCTGGAAATAGAAAATGAAAACTATGTGATGAGCTGGGCGGAATGATGCAGAAACTCAGCTTTCGGACAAGATTATCCTGGAAAAATGCTTAACTTTTTCATCTAAAAAGCTTACTATGGTAAAAATCTCAGATCTGAAAGAAGGGGACATCGTACAGGTACTCCATGAAGGGGTAGAAAGACTGGGGACTGTTACAGATACCAGTTGGGAAGACAACATGGCTTGTATTGACAACGGCATTCAGGAATTCTGGTACAACCCGGAAGACATTGTTCCGGTGCCGCTCACCGAGCATCAGCTGATCCATACCTTGGGTTTTGAAAAAGAGCCGAATGAAAACGGGGTTAAATTTAAAAGAGGCCCGTTTCGGGTGGTGGTGCACGATCCCGGGAATTACACCGACCTGGAGATTTGGTACCGCGAAGACCACCGGCGTTTCACCCACCCCCTGTATGTTCACGAGCTGCAAAACCACTACCTGCAAATGACCAAAGTGGTGTTAACAGGGGTAACAACGCCCAAAACTTCTTAATTTTTCTGAAATATTTTTCTTTTGAGCCGTAAAAAACGGCTCTTTTTTCTTTTATTGGTTGAATACCTATATCTTTGCGCTCCCAAAATCTGTATGTCGAAACAGCCATTAATAAAACAGGACGGAACAATTTTAGAAGCATTATCCAACGCTATGTTTCGGGTAAAGCTGGAAAACGGACACGAAATATTGGCTACCATCTCGGGTAAGATGCGCATGCACTACATACGGATATTGCCGGGCGATAAGGTTGGCGTGGAGATGAGTCCCTACGATCTGTCAAGGGGAAGGATTATTTTCCGCTATAAATAAAAACGATTAATAACCTAACAATGAGAGTTAGAGCATCCATTAAGAAAAGAAGCGCCGACTGCAAGATTGTACGTCGTAAGGGCAGACTTTATGTGATTAACAAAAAGAACCCTCGCTTTAAGCAAAGACAAGGATAACCCGTTGGCATCCCGATGGGGATGGGGGGTGAGAATTAAAATTGAAAATTAAAAACAGAAAATAACTATGGCTCGTATTGCCGGCGTTGACTTACCAAAAAACAAAAGAGGCGAAATCGGTCTGACCTACATTTTCGGTATTGGACCCGCTACTGCCCGTTACATTCTTGACAAACATGGTATTGACCGTAACAAGAGAGTGAACGAGTGGAATGATGAAGATCTGAACAACATTCGTACTACCATTACCGAAGAATTTAAGGTAGAAGGTCAGTTGCGTTCAGAAGTGCAAATGAATATCAAGCGTTTGTTGGATATTGCTTGCTACCGTGGTCTTCGTCATCGGAAAGGATTGCCGGTAAGAGGTCAGCGTACCAAAACCAATAGCCGTACCCGCAAAGGAAAGCGTAAAACAGTTGCCGGTAAAAAGAAGGCACCTAAGAAATAAGATTTTGACAAGCTCAATATGACAGGCCCGTTTTGGGCTTTTGTCATTCTGAGCCTGTCGAAGAATGCACCAGTTTTTTGAGCCAGTTGCGGATGCCCGGTGCAGGCGGAGGGTTGGCTCGGTCTCTTTCGAAAACGGAGGAGATAATTTTTAAAAATCAAAAGATTACCTAATCAATGGCAAAAGCACAAGCAGGGGGCAAGGGACAAAGCGCCAAAGCCGCCGCCAAAAAAAGAATTGTAAAGGTTGACGCTTATGGCGACGCACACATCAGCGCCACCTTCAACAACCTGATCATCAGCATTACCAACAAGCAAGGACAGGTTATTTCCTGGTCAAGCGCCGGCAAAATGGGTTTTAAGGGTTCGAAAAAGAACACCCCCTATGCGGCACAAATGGCTTCGTCCGATGCTTCCAAAGTGGCTTTGGATGCGGGTGTAAAAAGAGTGGACGTATATGTGAAAGGACC
>JAEVYV010000315.1 GCA_023392575.1 Bacteroidota bacterium
TAACAGGATGGTTTCCTCACCGGACACTAAGCCACGGAACACAAAACTTCTGACTATCTAAGGAAAGTTTGCAAAAACGACCGTCCAGGACTCACCTTTGACCACGCACCATTCACAATCTTCAAAATACAATTAATTCTCTTCAGTAAAAAAGAAATATGATAACACGAATTTGAAGGCGCGAATTACACGAATTGTTTTATGAAAGAAGCGCATGGCAATGGATGGTTGTTACCGCGTTCGGGCAGGTTGATTTAATTCGTGCAATTGTATTTCTACACCTATTTTTGATCGCATGCGAACAGAGGATTTATCGAATTTGATTGTGGAGCAAAGGGCCATTCCTTCCCGGTATCTAAACCGCTATGTGATCGTTGATCTTTACCTGCCCCGGAATATAGAAGTACCGGGTGAGATGAGCTTGCTGTTGATAAACGACGGACAGGATTTGAGCGAAATGAGCTTTTCCGCTATGTTAAATGCCCTGCTTCGCTCCAACCAAATCCAACCCCTGGTTTGCGCAGGTATTCATGCGGGCAAGGACCGAAAAAACGAATATGGGACGGCAAAGGTTTTGGACTACGAGGGGCGGGGCGCCAGGGCCGGGGCCTACGACCGGTTTTTGCTGGAAGAACTGCTTCCTTTTATTCATGTGGAGTACGCCATTGAAGGCTTCCGCCAAAAGGCCTTTGCCGGTTTTTCCCTGGGCGGCTTAAAAGCCCTGGATACGGTTTGGAACTATCCGGATGTGTTTTCTGTGGCCGGGGTTTTTTCCGGCTCGCTTTGGTGGCGCACCAAAAGCCTGGACGATGGTTATAACGACGATACAGACCGCATCATGCACCAACTGGTGCGCAGCGGCGCCTACCATCCGGACCAGCGGTTTTATTTTACCACGGGTTCTTTGGACGAAACCGCCGATCGCAATGGCAATGGCGTAATTGATTCTATTGACGACACCCTGGATTTAATAAAGGAGTTAAACAGCCTGGGTTATACAGAAGAGGATATCCGTTACGTCAACTTTGAAGAGGGAAGGCACGATGTAGCCACCTGGGCCAAGGCCCTGCCGGGTTTTTTGCTGTGGGGGTGGGGAAAGAAATGAGGCAAATAAAAAAAACGTCCTGAATTCAGGACGTTTTTTTTATCAATAGAAGACCTTCTTAGTTGTTGAAAATGTATCTCAAACCAAATTGCATGTAGTACGTAGACGTAATGCTTGTATTGGTACGGAAACTTTCTGATACAGGCTTTCCTCTGTCGGTCGCCAATCTGAAGGTTGGCTTGGTGGTTCCGCCTGTGGTTAAAGAAGATACGTTTGTGGGAACCAGAACAGAACTTGCATTGGTAACTTTCACAACACCCCAGTCGCTGTTGATCAAGTTCCCCACGTTGAAAATGTCAAGGCTAAACTGGATGGTGTTCTTTCTTTTTCCAATGTTGGTGAACACATCCTGAAGGATTTTTACATCAAACTGGTTTCTCCAGGGCAATAAGGCTCCGTTGCGTTCGGCATATTGGCCTTTGCGCTTTTTCAAATAGCTATCTTGTTCAATGTATTGGAAGAACAATTCGCTTTGCTGCTTGGCGGTAACAATATTGGGTGCCGAAGCGCTGCCATAATTGAAATCAACAAAATTGATTTCACTGGCATCCCTTGGAATGTAGATCAGGTCAAAGTTTGTTCCGTCTCTGTTAAAGTCAGCTGAATAAACGTAAGAGAAGCGGCCTTGGTTGGCACCTTCATAAAACAAAGAAATAGTAGTACCCAAATGCTTCAGGTATTCTTTACGATAAGAAATAGAACCAACGATGCGGTGAGGCAAAACAAAGCTTGCATTACCTAAAACCGGGACGTTGGAACCATTTACGTTAGCCGTTCCCTGCCAGGCCGAAAGCGGCTGGTCCCCATTGCCGTCAAATAAATTGTCGGCTAAAGAATAGGTATAGGCCAAAGAAGCAAAGAGGCCGCGGCTGATTTGTTTGTCCAGTTTAGCGGTCAACGAGAAATAATAACCCTTGGAGCCGTTATCCATTACAATCGTATTGAATGCTTGTGTTCCTCTCGCATCACCATTGGCAACCGGTGTGCTCGGATTGGGGTTTGTTGTAGCATTATACGTTGCAGAAGTAAGAGGATTGATATACTTCTGTGGGGTTGCATTTGGATAGAACAGACGATTATCAGGATAGCCCGCTACATTCAAAGGCTGGGGTGCCACCAGGTTTGGATTTCTGAAAATGGCGGTGTTGATATCCTTGTTAAAAATAGCTTCTAAAGTAAACACTGAGTTCCAGGCAAGTTTTCTGTCAAAAGCTAAACTGCTCTTCCAGGTTTGTGGAAATTTGAAATTGGGATCCAACGCAGAAATAGTGCTTGGTACAACTGTGCCTGCGGGTGGAGGCGTGGCAGGAAGATAAGCTCTTGGATCGGGGTTGAAAGGACCCGGTACACCGCTTCCACTTGAAGTAGAGGTAACCTGTAAAAGGCCGGCATCACCCGATTGGCTAACGATCCAAACAAAAGGTACTCTTCCGGTAAAAATACCTGTACCACCGCGAACCTGGAAGCTTCTGTCGCCATTTACATCCCAGTTAAAGCCCGCTCTTGGAGACCATAAAAGTCTTGATTTGGGAAGAACGCCGGTATTGATTTTTTCCCCGTTGGCAAAGGTGAGGTTCGCCACCAAAGGATGTGTTTTGATTTCACTGACATCCGGATAAGCGGTTTTGTCAACACGCAGGCCGGCGGTCAGTTTAAAATTGTCGGATAGAGACATTTCATCCTGCAGGTAGGCCGAATACTGTGCAAATTTGAAACTTGGAAAAGCTTGTGCAAAATTGGGACTTAAAGAATACGTGATTCCAAAATCCAGCGGGTTTTTGTTGCCTATGAAATCATCCCAGGATGCAAAAGTGTAATAACTGGTAGCAAAACGCTGGAACCCGTTAATGGTAGTGCTCAGGTCGGCTTGTACACCCAGGGTCAGGCTATGTTTATTGATAACATAAGTAAGGTTGTCAACAAATGAATAAGTCTTTACCTTTCTTAAGTTCCCGGATGTAAAGGGTTCGTATCCAAAAGAAGTGAAAGGAGTTCCGTCCTTCAGAATATCAACGAAGGGAAACACCTGGCTGTCCGATTCCCTTGAATCGTTCTGGAAGGTATACGTTCCACGGAAGGTGTTGGAGATTCTTTTGCCAAAAGTAGAGTTCAATTCGGCCGCTAAAGAATAAAGGTTGGCTCCCTGGAAATAGTTGGAATTTTTAAACCACATGGCATTGTTATCGGTACGGCCGGCACCAGTAGCATAGCTGGTAAGTGGCGAACGGGAAGTGCTTGGCGGATTGGGCTCACCACCTTCAACCTGGTTGTAACGGATATTGAGCCTGTGGTTTTGAGAAATATTCCAGTCAATACGACCCAAATATTTCGTTCTCTTGATTTCGGTGCTGTAGTTGTCGAAAGGCCCGGTTTCATAACCGTAATTGGTTTTCAGGTAGTTGCTGATCATTTCCAATTCAGTCCGGGTGGGGCGGGCAACCTGTGGATTGCTAGGTCCATAAGGAAGTTCGTTGGTTGCAGCAAACCTTGTTTGCACCTGCTTTGGTTGGTTTTCTGTTTCATAGCTCAAGAAGAAGAACAGTTTGTCTTTAATAATAGGACCGCCTACTCTTGCGCCGGTTTGTCTAAAGGTAAAGGGGGTTCTGGTAAACTTAACCCCCTCGGCCTTGTCGCCTTGCTGTTTTTCCGACCTCCAATAGGTATACACCGATCCGGAAAAGCTATTGGTACCAGAGCGGGTTACAGCGTTAATGGCACTGCCAATAAATCCTGATTGACGAACATCGTAAGGTGTAACGTTTACAGAGATTTCATCAAGCGCATCCAATGAAATCGGAGAGCCGTTTGCAGGAAGGTTCGTGCCAATACCAAAAGTGTTATTGAAGTCAGAACCGTCAACGGTGATAAAGTTTTGACGGTAGTTACCGCCGCCAATTGAGGTTCCATTGGCCTGAGGCGTTAAACGGGTAAGGTCGTTTATGCTGCGGGTAATGCTTGGCAGTCTTTGAATTTCGGCCCTGCCAATATTGGTAACGGCGCCATTTCTTCTGGAATTTAAAACATTGTTCCTGCCTGTGGTTGTTACCACCACTTGTTCAAGCGTAGCATTTGCTTTTTGAAGCGTAACATTCAGGATAAACGCTTCAGCCAATTGAAGGGTGATGTCTTCAATCTTTTGCTGATCGTAACCCACATAAGTGATGACAACCTGGTACGGTCCGCCAACACGCATGTTGGTGATCGTAAAATTTCCGGACGATTGGGAAATTGTGCTGTAACGAGTACCGGAAGGCTGGTGTACAGCGGAAATTGTAGCTCCGGACAAAGGCTGCCCTGTGGCATCCTTTACACTACCGGTAATACTACTGGTAGTGACCTGGGCATTTGCAAATTGTCCCATTGCCAAAGCAAATAGGAGTAGCGTCAATAGTCTCTTAGGCATAAAAATGGTTTGTTTTCGGCTGCAAAGAAACTGATTATTACAACACTATTGTTTGACAAATATTAACATTTTGTGTCCCGGTCAGGGGTGTAAGGCCGCACGGGGGCTGCATTTTAGTAAAAATTCAAATGTGTGACACACAACCATTTTAGAGTTGCTACTTTTGCAAAAAAAAGCATGCTGAACACGATAGAAAGTGCCATTGAAGATATAAAAGCGGGTAAACTGGTTATTGTGGTGGACGACGAAGACCGTGAAAATGAGGGGGATTTTATTACCGCTTCCCGTAATGTGACCCCCGAGGTGATCAACTTTATGAGCAAGCATGGCCGGGGCTTGATTTGCGTGGCCATGCTGGAAAGCCGCTGCGACGAGTTGGGGCTGGAACTGATGGTCAACAACAATACCGCCTTGCACGAAACCGCTTTTACGGTTTCCGTTGATCTTTTGGGACATGGCTGCACCACCGGTATTTCGGCCCACGACCGGGCCAAAACCGTACAGGCCTTGATTGATCCGGCCACCAGGCCCGAAGATTTGGGCAAACCGGGGCATATTTTTCCTTTACGGGCCAAAAAAGGCGGGGTGTTGCGAAGGGCCGGTCATACCGAAGCTACTGTGGACCTGGCCCGGCTGGCTGGTTTTGAACCATCGGGGGTTTTGGTGGAGATCATGAACGATGATGGTTCCATGGCCCGGCTGCCCGAACTGATGGAAATAGCCAAAAAATTTGACTTCAAGATCATCTCTATTAAAGACCTGATCGAATACCGTTTGAAACGGGATTCCCTCATTGATGAAATTGTGCGGGTGGACATGCCCACCCAATACGGGCATTTTAAATTGGTGGCCTTCCAGGAAAAAAACAGCAGCAACGAGCACCTGGCCTTGATCAAAGGCTCTTGGGAACCCGGCGAGCCCGTGATGGTTCGAATGCACTCCTCTTGTTTCACCGGAGATATTCTGAGCTCTTTGCGCTGTGATTGCGGAGAGCAATTGCACAAAGCCATGGAGATGGTAGAGGCCGAAGGAAAAGGTGCTATTATATATATGAACCAGGAAGGCCGGGGCATTGGGCTTTTAAACAAACTAAAAGCCTACCGCCTGCAGGAGCAGGGGATGGACACCGTAGAGGCCAACCTTCACCTGGGCTTTCAAACCGATCAAAGAGATTATGGGGTAGGGGCGCAGATTCTGCGTCATTTGGGAATCACCAAGCTTCGCCTCATCTCCAACAACCCCAAAAAACGGGTGGGGCTAATTGGTTACGGGTTGGAAATTGTGGACAATATTCCCATTAAAATAGAGCCCAACCCGCATAATAAAAAATACCTGCAAACCAAAAAGGATAAACTGGGGCACGAAATTCTGTAAATGGATTTTCTGGCAAGGGATGCTTACCGGCCGGCCTTTGTGGAGTCGGCTGCATTTTGCAAGGCAGCCTCCGGTTTTAATTTTCCCTTGCCTTTTTTCTTTTTTTTGCCCGAGCGGCCAACCGAGTCAAACTCCCGTCCGTATGAGATGCTGGCGCCGTACCGCCTGGTTTGCAGGCTGCCGCTGGCAGTAGCGCCGCCAGGCGTAAGGTAGTCCACGTTTTCGCGGTAAAAAAAGCTGGCCCTGACCGTGCCCGATTTATTCAGCAGCAATTCTATGGTCACATCGGGGAACAGGCGGATCGTTTGCTCAAAACTGTTTTGAATGGGCACATCAAATGTTCCCCCCACCGTAAAGACCAGGCGGTCTTCAAACAAGGTTTTGCCCACGGTCACATTCACGTTCCCTTGGTTGATGCGCAAAAGCCCCGACTGGTTTTGATCGATCAGGTTCCGGTTGTACAACGAACCGGTGAAGTTCAGGGTGAGTTTGTTTTGCTGCAGCACTTTGGAAAGCAGTTCGTTGATCTTTTTGTTGATTTCTCCAAACAACAAACCCGACAGGGTGCTGGAAATTGCCTCGCTAAAGGGGTTGGTGTTGGTTGCCTGGTTTTCGTAAGGGGCAAAGCTGTTAAAAACAATCAGGTAGGTTACCTGCTTGTTCAGCTCATTGGGGTTGATTTCAATTTGCCGAATGCCAAAGGCCACCGCAGGATCACGGTAAATCACGCTGTTGCTGGGAAACTCCAGGTCAAAGGTAAACGTGGGCTCAAATAGGTCGCCGGTAAGGGTGGCTACCACGTTTACATCATCGCGGAAGCTGGCCAGGTTGTGGACGGTGCTGGACCCCAGTAGAGTGGAAGCCAACGGGGCAAAGCTGACATTCTCCGCCGTGTAAACAGCGTCCAGGTGCACGGTTGCCTTGTATGGATCGCCGGTCCACTCAATATAATTGTTGCCGCCCTGCCGCAAGACAAAGGGTTTTTTGAAAAAGGACTGAAAGGTGAAAAGATAATTTCCTTCGTTGATATTGAACCGGCCGTTGATGGTCAGCGGGGCCAGGGTGCCGGAATTGATCTTCAGGGTACCCGAGCCGCGGCCCTTGATCACATCACCGGTCAGTTCGTCCAAAATAACTTCCATGTTTACCAGGGGATTGGCTGTAACCGTAACGGCTAAAGTCAGGTTGCTGGCGGCGCCGCTCAATTTGGCGGGGGTCATTTCGGTACCGTATTTTTTTTCCACCATAAATGGCGCCTGGCCGCTTTGCCTTGTGGTGGAGGGTGGCAGCACAATGTGGGAGGTGTCTGTTTCCGAAGCCCGCACATCTATGTTCATGAGCATGTCGTTCTGCGGCCCCACCAGGACAAAAGTGCCCGAGCCCCAGGCCTTGCCGTAGAATTGCTGGTTGTCGCTATAGGTGGTGTTGAGCAGTTCCAGTTGGGGCGACTGCGACTGCACCACAATGTCGTAATACAGGTCCGCAAAAGAGTGGTGTTTGATATTGCCCTGCACCACGGCCAAGTTTCCCCGGCGGTCGCGAAGCCGGATGCCGTTGAAGTCAATTTCGTTCTTTTTGAGTTCGATCTCCGTGTCTTCAATTTTATAGAAAACCTGGGTGAACGCCACTTTAAATCCGGCGTCTTTTATCTTGGCTTTGGCAATGTAGTCCCTGTTGGCGCCTTCCCCTAAAATATCGATGTTGCCGGTAAGATAGCCCTGGATATCGGTAAACAAATTGCCCACAAATCTTTCGAGGTATTTTAACTGGAAGTTACGAGGGCGCAGGGAGATCCGGTCCGTGAAGGTATTGGCCGAATCCTTAAAATTCAAGGCCACATCAAAATCAATATGGTGTTCGGGGTCCAGATTATTGCCTTCAACGGTAAAGAGCCCTGTTTTATTGGTATAATGGGCGGCAGCCTGCACCTGGCCAATGGAGTCGTTGTCCAGCCGCAGTTCGTCGGTGTGCAGGTTGGCTACTACGTTAAACTTGTTTTGGGGGTCTTCCACCACAATGCCTCCGTGCAGCAATCCTTCCAGGCGGTTGTTGGGGGTGACAAAAGGTGAGATGTCGCCCAGGTTCAGGTTTTGCAACGAGATGTGCAGGTCGTTCCAGTTACCGATGGCCGAAGGCTGGGTGCCGATTTGTACGACCTGGTTCGATTCTTTCAGCAGTAGTTGCCCCTGCACAATGGTTTTTTTCCGAAAGTTTAATTCGCCGCCTTGCTCAATCGACCAGTTTTTGCCGTTCAGCACAAAAGAGGAGGGGTTAAACAGCACGGTCAGCCCGTCGCTAAAGGTTTTTATTTGTGCTGAAATATCGGCGCTGTTGATGGTTTGGTTGGCAACGGTGTTGATGGTTACATCCGATGTGTCGTTTTGAGCCTCAATACTGAAACGGGTTTGGGGGAAGTTCATGCCCTCGCTGATCACCGAATTATTCACCCGGCCGGTCACCACCAATTTTTTCAGGTCTCCGCTGCCATTTATCTGAACATCGGAAAAGCTATAGTGCTTATAGGCAAAATAGGGAACATCCGTATTTATGGTCATGGTATTGGCCGTGGTGTTCAGGGAACCCTTGAGGTGGCTGTTGTTAAAACCGGAAAGGCTGGTGTCAATGAGGCGTACGTATTCCTCAGCCAGGCCCGTGGTGATATCAAAGCTGAAAGCCTGGGGTTTTATATTGGCCGGGGCCTTGATATAGGAAGGGTAATACCGGCTTAAAAAAACCGTGAATGCTTCGGGCAAGCTGTTCAGGTCAAAATCCCCGCTTACCGTAGCATCCAGTTCGTTGGATTTGACCTTGAGGGTTTTTAAACCTTCGGTATAAAAAGAAGAGACCACCAGGGAGTCAAAGCCCAGGCGGTTGCCGTTGTGCAGCAGGGTGGCGTTGCTGATGCGGGCATTGCCCAGCAGGTTGGAAAGCGAACTGCCCTGCAGGTCCAGGTCAAAAGCGCCGCTTAGTTCTATTTCCTGCGGAGATAGCTGCAGGGCTTTTAAATTCAGTTTTGCAATGTCGGCCCGGGCGTTAAACAGCGGGGTGGGGCCGGTAAAGTCAATTAAACCGGTTAAATTAAGATCCGCATTGGGGTCCTTCATTACAAAAATGCCGTTGAACTTGCGGTTGCTTAGGGTTCCCTTTGTTATTATGTTCTGATAGGTGTAATCGCCAAAGCCAAAACGTTGAATACTGCCGTCTATGTCCAGGTCCAGCGTTTTCCATTCAAAGCTCTGTCCTTTCACCAGGCCCTGAAAAGCAACAGTACCCAATTGCGGACTGTTTAAAAACTTTCCCAACTGAAAGTTGTTGGTGGCCAGGCGGCCCGAATACACTGGCTCGCCTTTTTTGGGAAACTTCATGTTCAGGTCGGTGGTTAGCGTGCCCAGGGCCGTTTGAACGGTGCCGTAGGTGACGAAGTTGTTGATGAAGCCGGTGTACGTGCCCCGAAAACGCAGGTAACCCAACTGGTGGAGGTTGGGGGTGGTCACCGTTCTTAAAGACGGAACAAAGCTAACGGCATCGGCGTAAGTGGTCCTTAAATCCTTGGCGTCAATATTAATAAGGGTTTCATTGATGTTAGGCAGGCCCACAAGGCTTACATTGCCGTTCAGGTAGGTTTTGTCGCCGGCCCAGAGCTCCAGGTCCCGGGCATTCAAGGCATCTACCGTTCCCTTTACCCTTCCATCAATGGTAATCACCCGGTTCCAGTCTTTGGCTTCGGGGGCAAAAAAGGCAATATCATCGCTGGCCACGGAGGCTTTTTTAAAGTCGGCCTCCAGCAGCACCGCATGCACAAAATCGCTCAGGCCGTTTTTGTACTTCATGGAAAAATAATTCCCCAGCGTACTGCGGTTGGTTTGCAGGAAGAGGTTTTCAAAAATCATGGCCCGAGAATGAAAGGTGGTGTTGGCCTGTAAGGTTTTTACCACAAACCCGCTGCGCTCCCGGGCAGAAATATTGACGGTGCCGCGAACGGTATCCCTGGCCCAGCCCACGTTTTTCAGTGTCCCGTTGATCCTGCTGAAATCTATGTGTTCGGGGTCAAACACTCCTTCAGCAGCCAGTCGGCTTTCGTTGTCGGTTTTAAACCGGCCATTCTCCAGTTTTACGTTGTTCAGCAAAACGCTCCATTCGACTGGCTCCGACGGGCTTTCCGTTTTTGTGCTATCGATGGCCTTAGGTTTGCGCCCTGCATAATGAAAAGTGGCATAAAAGGGTTCAACTAGGTTGAGGTTGGCAATGTTCACTGTTTTTTTGGTAAGGCTGATTTCGTTGGCGTCCAGGTCAAGGGCTTTGACTTTGGCCGTAAAGTCCGTGCCGATCCAGGCATCCCTTTGCACAAAGGTCACATTGTTCATGACCACTTTTTTTAGGTTGAACTGAATGCCGGCTTTCTTTTTGGTATTGGTGTCCGAGGAGGCAAAGTATTTTCCCAGGAAATTATAGTTCCACACAGAGTCCATGCGGTTGAAGTGTACCACGGCATCGGAAAGGCCCACGTATTTTAATTCGGCTTTGTCCTTTAAAAAAAACCAGTCGGTAATGTTTACCTGTATGGTGCCTGCAAACAGCAACGTGTCGTTCTTTTGGTCTGCCACCAACACACTGTCCAGGTTCATTTTATCAAAAAAATGAAACCGCACGTGTTTGATACTGATATGGGTCTGCAGGTCACGGGAAAGCCTTTTGGTTACCTGGCGGGCCAGCCAGTTTTGCCCCCAGTCGGTCTGCAGCAGCCCCCATGCCACAATCAGCAACAATAAAATGGCGAGGATCGTCCGTATAAATATGTTGGCAACCTTTCTCAGGGTGAAATTTTAAAAGAAGTGTAAAAGTAGCTAATCAGGAAGTTTGGACAAATTCAATGCCCATCGGTTCAATCAAATAAATGTGAAATGTGATGGAAGGAAGAGGTTTTGCTCCGGCGGTTGGGCTCCTGGCTCAAGGTAATACAATAAAGTATGATGTCATGCGGTCGGGGTAAATTCTGGTCCGCCACATGGTTTGCTCATCAAACTTCAACTAATTTTATAGAAAGCTTTTTCATGCAGCCGGCTTCCCTCAAAACGCTTTTTTTGGATATTGGTGGGGTGTTGCTCACCAATGGATGGGGGCATGAATCCCGGCAAAAGGCCGCCAGTGTGTTTGACTTTGATTATGATGAAATGAATCATTTGCATGAATTTATCTTCAATGTATATGAAATCGGGCGGCTGTCGCTGGATGAATACCTGAACACCGTGCTGTTTTACAAACCCCGGGCCTTTACCAAGGAAGATTTTAAGGCCTTCATGTTTGCCGAGTCCAAACAACTGCCCCATATGCTGGAGTGGCTGGTGAATTGGAAAAGGCAGCAAGGCGAGGTGAAGAT
>JAEVYV010000329.1 GCA_023392575.1 Bacteroidota bacterium
ATTGAAAACCTGCTGCAAAAACACCCCGACTCTTATGCCAGCGCTTTTGTGCTGTCGGGCAGCCGGCAAATCGGCAGCATCAAACAGAAAGAACAGCTTTACGGGCTGTTATCGGCCCGCATGAAAAAAACCGATCCGGCACAGAAGTTTTCCGATTACATCCAGGGTCTCAAAAGCTCCGGGGTGGGCAATACGGTGGCCAATTTTGTGCTGCCCGATCCGCAGGGCAAAGACGTGGACTTCAAAAACTTTAAGGGCAAATATGTGCTGATAGATTTTTGGGCCAGTTGGTGTGTGCCTTGCCGCAAATCTTTTCCGCACATGCGGGAGGTGTACAAAACCTTTAAAGGCGAGCAGTTTGAAATCTACAGCATCTCCATTGACGAAAACAAGGCAGCTTGGCTTACGGCGGTGCAGGAAGAAAACAACCCCTGGCCGCAAACACTGGACACCAAAAACATTTCGCAAAGCGGCTTTGCGGTTACCGGCGTGCCTGCTACATTTTTGATTGATCCGCAGGGAAAGATCATCGCCAAAGAAGTAGGCTTCGACCCCAACGGCGGCAGCGAAATTGAAAAGAAGCTGGTTGCGTTGTTTGGAAAAAAAGTAGAGACCCCGGCGGCGGCTGAAAAAGAAGGCAAGCCCGCCAGAAAAGCCGTCCCTATGGCAACCATGGGTGGCAATTAGCGACGATTGTTGTAAAAAAACAGAATAGAAAAAAGATGAAGAAATTATTTGTAATGGCTGTGGCTTTGGGCTGTGCCGTATCGGCCGGGGCGCAAAGTAAAAAAGTAAAAAAATATATTACCATTAGCGGAAAAGTGCAGTTTCTCAATCCGGAGACGCACCAGCATCTCAACAAAGTATGGCTGAGCAAAAGAAGGGGGTGGACCAAGAAGGTTTATGATTCCGCTACCATTGCCCCCGACGGGAGTTGGAAGCTGAAGGTGGACGCCACCACGCCAACCCTTTACTCGGTAGACATTGCCGCCTGGGACCGGGTGACGGTATACACCGATGCCAACATGGTAATCAATTCGCGAGGCTACGACACCGCCAAGATAAAGGTTAAAAACCCTCCCTATGTGTTTGTAGAAGGTTCGGCCGATAACCAGTTCATCAACCTGCTGGAACATGCCGTGTACCGGAACTATCAAACCATGATTGCCGAGGGCAAAGAAATGTACTATGCCGGGCAGAGTAAAGATTCAGCCTGGTCCAAATATCTGAAAGAAAATGATCCGTACAAGCAATTGAGCGATGATTTCAGGGAGCGGTTGAAAGTGTTGATCCGGGCCTATAAAGACCGCCCTGTGGTGCTGTACGGCTTGGGTATGTTGAACTGGGAAAGAGACCAGGAATTGATCATGCCGATTCTGGAAAGCCTGAATAAAAAGTACCCGTGGTTTAAAGATGCCCGGGAAATGAAGCAGGATATGGAAGAAAAAATTGCACAGGCCAAGATGTTAAAACCAGGCCAGCCCATTCCGGCGGTTTCCTATCCCGATGACCATGGCACGCTTCAGGGGTTTGCGCAATACAAAGGCAAATACCTGTTGATTGATTTTTGGGCCAGTTGGTGCGGTCCTTGCCGCCAGGCTGTTCCCAAGGTGAAGGAGTTGTATGCCAAATACAAAGACAAGGGCCTCGATGTGGTAAGTATTTCCATTGATGATAATGAAAAGGCCTGGCGCAAGGCCATGGCAGATGAAACCATGCCCTGGCAGCAGTGGCTCAGCCCCGACAAAGACAAAACCATGAAAACCTTTTTGTTCTCGGGTATTCCAACGCTTTACATCGTAGACAAAGAAGGCAAGATCGTAGGCAGCTTTACCGGCTTTGGCGAAAACGTTGTGCAAAAGATTGATGAGTTGATGCAAAAGCAGCCTTAAGCCATCCGGCTTTGTTGTCAGCTATTTCTGTTACCTAACCAAAACGCCTCTCCGGAGGCGTTTTTTCTTGGCCGGAGAGCAATCCATGATAACGCTTCCAGGCAGTTGATACAAGCGAATTCCGTATTGATACACCTGCTTGCCCCTTTGGCGGATTTCTTGGTGAATTGTCGAAAAAACACCGTTGGTTTGAAGTTAGGAAAAGGCTGCTTTTTCTCCTGAAAACTTGGCGTGCGAAACATTTTCCTTTTCTGATGGGGTAAAAAACCCTTTTCCGGTCTCTTTATAAAATATATCTGCTTTATGAAAAAGTTATTCGTATTTGTAATTAGCTTGGTTATAGGACATCTGGCACAGGCCCAGGTCAGAAATCCGGTGCAGTGGTCTTTCTCCGCAAAAAAAATCAATGCCACCACCTTCGAAGTGCACCTAACCGCTATTTTGGAAAGCGGCTGGCACATTTATTCTCAAACCACGCCGGAAGGCGGTCCCGTGCCTACCTACATTGAATTTTTGAAAAACCCTTTGCTGACTTTTCAAGGCTCGGTCAAGGAAGTGGGTAAACTGGAACAACGCTTTGAAGAATTGTTTGGCGTGGATGTGAAGCAGTATTCCAACAAAGTGGATTTTGTCCAAGTGGTAAAATTGAAGGGCAAAGCCAAGACGTCCCTGAATGGATCGGTGGAGTTTATGACCTGCAACGACCGGGAGTGCCTGCCACCAAAAACACAAAAATTTTCCATCCCGCTTAAGTAATGTTTTTCATGAAGAAATTGATTCGTGCCGGCCTTGTGCTGTGTGCGCTGCTTGCAACATTTGCCGGAAGGGCTGCCGATTCCACAGACGTGAAGCTGCGTTTTGCGCAGCAACGCCTCAACGGACAGGAAGTGCTATTGACCATTAAAGCCGTGGCATCCGAAGGCATCAAACTCTACCGCCTTCAGCAATCGGAAAGCGATGCACTGTACTCGACCATCGCCTTTGATTCGGCTGCTCAAAATCGTTTGTTGGGCACCGTTACCGAAACCGGCGAGCGGCGTTCGGAAAACGATCCAGCCGTGGACGCCGAGGTGCAGTATTTTTTGGACTCGGTTCTCTGGCAGCAAAAAATTCAGGCCACCCCCGCAGATAGTTTGGTGGTAAAGGGAACGGTTAGCTTTTTATACAAAAAAGGAGAAGAATACCTGCCGGGCGAAAAAGCCTTCCGGTTTTACCTGGAACCGACAGCTGCCGCGGCGCAGGAAGACGATGCAATCAACTCGGTGGAAAGCCGCTCCCTTCTTTGGATCTTTCTAACCGCCTTTGGTGGCGGCTTGTTGGCCCTGCTCACGCCCTGTGTGTATTCCATGATCCCCATTACCGTGTCGTTTTTCACCAAGCGCAGCAAGACCCGGAACGAGGGAATCAAAAATGCCCTGTTTTATTCCACTTCCATTGTCAGCATTTTTACCATGCTGGGTTTTTTGATCACGTTGATCTTTGGGCCTGCAGCATTAAATAACCTGGCCACCAACTGGATTGCCAACCTGGTGTTTTTTGCTGTATTTCTAGTGTTTGGAATCTCGTTTTTGGGCGCCTTTGAAATTACCTTGCCTTCTTCGTGGTCCACAAAAGCCGATAGCAAGGCCGGCATGGGCAGCTTTATGGGCATCTTTTTTATGGCCCTAACCCTGGTGGTGGTGTCCTTTTCCTGCACGGGTCCAATCATCGGCAACCTGCTGGTGTTGGCCGCTAAGGGCAGTTACTGGGGACCGCTGATAGGTATGTTTGGGTTTTCCCTGGCCTTAGCCTTACCCTTTGCCCTGTTTGCTTTCTTCCCGTCTAAATTAAATGTGCTGGGCAAAGCCGGCGGCTGGCTGAATAGTGTGAAGGTAACACTGGGCTTTTTAGAACTGGCCCTGGCCCTGAAATTTTTATCCAACGCCGACCTGGCCAAAGGCTGGCGGTTGCTGGACCGGGAGGTTTTCATCGCCCTGTGGGTGGTCATTTTTGTTCTGTTGGGCATTTACCTGTTGGGAAAGATCCGGTTTCGCCACGATGACGAATTGCCGAAAAACGATTTCGGTCTGCCCCATCTAAGTGTGACCCGGTTGTTCTTTGCCCTGACCGCCTTTGCCTTTTCGGTGTACATGCTGCCGGGCATGTGGGGCGCCCCGCTCAAAGGGATTTCGGCCTTTGTGCCGCCCATGGGCACACAGGATTTTACGGCAGCCGCAGCTAACAGCTCCCGTGTAGCGGTTGCAAAAAATGCCGATGATGAAGGAGGCCTTCCGCATCCCGAAAAATATTATGACAAGATGCATATCTACGAGCCCGAAGTGGTAACGAAGTACGGCATGGTCACGTATTTTGACTACCAGGAAGCGCTGACCGTAGCACGTAAATTAAAAAAGCCGCTCCTGCTGGATTTTACCGGTATCAACTGCGTCAACTGCCGCAAAATGGAGGGGCAGGTGTGGAGTGATCCGGAGGTGATGCGCCGGCTGAAAGAAGACTTTGTGATTGCTTCGTTGTACGTAGATGTACATCACATTGAACTGCCCCGATCCGAGCAATACTACTCCCAGGCTCTGGGCAAGCAGGTGGAAACCTTGGGGGACAAAAACGCCGACATGCAGGTCTCGAAATTCGGCGCCAACACCCAGCCCTATTATTTCTTTTTGGATGCCCATGAGAAAAAACTGGTGGAGGAAGGCTATGGCTACGACCCCGGTATTGGAAAATTTGTTCAGTTGCTGGAAACAGCCAAAGACCAGTACCAAAAAAGAAATTCCCAATGATGAACACAAGTACATATTCGGCTCCTTTCGCGGACGGCGCCGTTCCCCAAACGGGGATGGAGGCCAAGCTGCAACAAAAGTTTCACCACCTGTGGAGCCTGGTGGGCCACACGCCCCTATTGGAACTGCGTTATATCTACAAAAAAAAGATCAGGAAGATCTATGTGAAGTGCGAACATTACAACCTGACCGGCAGCATCAAGGACCGGATGGCGCTGTATATTTTGCAAAAAGCCTATGAACAGGGCACGATCAAAAGAACCGATACGATTGTGGAGGCCACCAGTGGTAACACCGGCATTGCCTTTTCGGCCATCGGCAAAGCCTTGGGGCATGAGGTCAAGATTATCATGCCGAACTGGTTGAGCAAGGAGCGCATCGACATCATCTCGAGCCTGGGCGCCGAAGTGCTGTTGATCTCCAAAGAAGAAGGGGGATTTTTGGGCAGCATTGCCCTGAGCGAAAGGATGGCCACAGAGAACGGGGACATTTTTCTGCCCCGGCAGTTTGAGAACTGTTACAACGCCGAAGCCCATGAGAAAACCACGGCCAAAGAAATCTGGATGCAGCTGCAAAGTATTGATTTGACCCCCGATGCCTTTGTGGCCGGCGTGGGGACCGGTGGGACGGTAATGGGTGTGGGAAATTATTTAAAGCGAAGAAATCCCGCCATAAAAATTCACCCGCTGGAGCCCTTGGAGTCGCCCACTCTTTCTACTGGTCATAAGGTCGGGTCGCACCGGATCCAGGGCATTTCCGATGAATTCATCCCTGCCATTGTGGACCTGGGTCAATTAAACAGGGTATTGCAGGCTTCGGATGGCGATTCCATTTTGATGGCGCAAAAAATGGCCCGGCAGCTGGGACTGGCCGTGGGCATTTCTTCGGGGGCCAACCTCATTGGTGCCATTCAACTGCAGGAAGAACTGGGGGACACCGCAGTGGTGGTCACCGTGCTTTCGGACAGCAATAAAAAATATTTGAGTACCGACCTGGTCAGGCAAGAACCGGTGCGGGAAGGATACATCTCCACCGATGTGGAGTTTGTGGATTACCTGCCGGTTCGAAGATGATTTTTTCTCGTGTATGTTTTAAGAACAAGGGTTTGTTTCTACTTACCCTTTTTTTGTTTTTCGGCATCTGGTCAGTTAAGCCAGTGAGAACCTTGGCTCAGGTAGAAGACAGGGTAAATACAAAGAGGCTGCCTGTCTTCATTCGGGAATTTGAAGCGGCAGCCTCTTTTCTCTGGCAGCTTACTGTGGACAAAGCTTTACCGCTTTGCCCGGTTGGAAAATCAGGTTCTGATTATCCGTAAAGTTGGGTTACTGCCATTATGGTAAAATAGCGTTTGCCGGAATGCACCTGCCAATTCACGTCTTCGCCTACGCGACAGCCAAACAAAGCCGAGCCAATGGGGGCCAGTACCGAAACCTTTCCTTTTCGGTGATCGGCTTCTTCGGGAACCACTATGGTGTAAACATAGTTATGACGGGCTACCTTGTCTCTTAGGGTTACCCGTGAGTTCAGGCGAATGACGTCTCTGGGAAACTCTGCTTCGGTCAGCACTTCCGCTTTTTCTATGTTTTCCAGCAGATCGCTTGCATATACTTTTTGATTGGCAAACAGGTTTTTGCCTTTTTTTACGTAGTTCATTAGCAGATCGTAGTCTTCCTTTGCTACAATCAATTTGTTCTTTACTTGTGTTGTCATGACTTTAACTTTACGCGGTTGCCTTTCCTTCGTAGTGAAGAAGAGCGATTACGGTTAATGAAAATGATGGTCCGGGCCACACAGCCGAAGCAAAATGGCCTTTGAGCAAGAAAACTATCCCCGGGCCTAATCAGTAGGCCGGGGCTACCGCATTAAAGTCTTTAAAATTTGAGAAGAAGTACACCTTCCGAAAAAGGCTAATCGATGAAATCTTTATGGTAGGACGGTTCATCATTGCTGCAAATATAGCCATAAAAAAGCATTTGCCGTGCCCGGTGGGAAGCGGGCAGTTTGGCTGCATCGGCCACCACATTGATTTTGAAGCGCCAATAGCCGGTGGCAGGCAGGATTTTGATGATCCGGATCATGGCGCTCTTCTTGTCCCTTGAAGCAATGGTCATTCCGGTATAAATGATAAAAAAAAAATTGAAAGCACTGTATCTAATAATCCTAATCAACTTGTTTGGCTCCTCCAGCCATTGCAAACTTTGCAGCTGATTTACGGGCGACAAGGCGTTTGTCACTTCAGAGTTTTGCAAATAGTTATATTTGCGACGTGAAAAAAACTGGCTGTTATCTGGCATTGTTTGTATTGCTTTGCAGCAATATGTCGCTTTATCAACTGTGCAAACTGCCGGTTTTGATAGAGCACTTCCAGGAGCACCGGCAAAGAGACCAAAATATCAGCCTGCTGGATTTCTTTTCCATGCACTATTGGGGAAAGCATATTGACGACGGCGACGAAGAAAGGGACAACCAATTGCCCTTTAAAGAGTTTCATAAAATTTCGGTGGAACAATGGTCGTCTCCTATAAAGCAGCTGGCTTTAAAAGGCCCTTCTTATTTTTATAAGACCAGTTTTCCAATCACTGCTGATTCTTTTTTACCCGACCCGGGTCTTTCTTCTTTATTCCGCCCCCCCAGAGCTTAAGGGGTTGTTTCGGTTTACATCGGTAAACACCGGCGCCTGTGCCGTTTTGTTTATTAACCCCATTGATGTAATAGTGGGCCTCGTGTGTTTGCTTTTAAAGACCGTTCAATCCAGATAAACTGAGAAACAATCAAACCGTATCATTCTTAAAAAAGTACACGGCCACCGTGTAGTAACTTATTTTTATGCTTGATAGAATTATAGGCTTTTCTGTACGGAATAAGCTGATTGTAGGACTTTTTATTATAGCCCTGGTGGGCTGGGGCAGCTACGAAGTAACCCGGCTGCCCATAGATGCCGTCCCCGATATTACAGACAATCAAATACAGGTCATCACGGTTTCTCCTTCCTTGGGAGCGCCGGATGTGGAACGCCTGATTACCGCTCCGGTGGAGCAGGCCTGCAGCAACGTTCCGGGCCTGAAACAGATCCGGAGTTTTTCCCGTTTTGGTTTGTCCTTAGTTACCATCGTGTTTCAGGATGATATAGATGTGTACTGGGCCCGGCAGCAGGTAAGCGAACGTCTGCAGCAGGTAACCCAAAGCAT
>JAEVYV010000015.1 GCA_023392575.1 Bacteroidota bacterium
GCACCATACAAGCCTGCAATTTGAGGGATAATTATTCTTTGCTTAAAAAAAATGGTTTTACCGTTATTGGCGTAAGCCCCGATGATGTAAAAAGCCATCAGAAATTCCGGGAAAAATTCAACCAGCCCTTTACCCTACTAGCCGATCCCGAACACAAGATCATTGAAAAGTACGGCGTGTGGGGCGAAAAAAACATGTATGGCCGCAAGTACATGGGCCTGCACCGCACCACGTTTGTGATTGACGAAAACGGGGTGATTCAAAAAATATTTCTGCGGCCAAAGAACAAGGCGCATGCAGAAGAGATCATAAAAACCCTGAACGCCTAAGATTAAAGGGAGGTTTCTAAATAAATAAGGAGTGTTGTTCGACACTCCTTATTTGTATCATTCGTTACTCCCTGATTTCATTTTGTCCGCCCATCATCCTACCCATTCCACCTCTCCTACTTCAAACCGCTCTTCGGCCGCATGCTCCACCACTAATTGCCCCAGGTCGGTCACCTCTTTTACCGTGGCTTCAAATATGCGGGAACCTTTTTTCAGCTTCACCTTTTCGTTCAATTTGTAGAGGTGGGCATGATATTCCTGGCTGACCAAGTGCGGTTCCGTCATCAGCTTGTGGTACTGCTGGTCCAGATAGTTGCATAACGCTTGCGCCAGGGCCTTGGGCTCAAAATTCTTCCCGGTTATCTGCTTTAGGGACACGGCTTTTTTCCCCAGCCTGCTAAAATCGGTTTGGTTGATGTTCAACCCAATCCCAACAATGGCATTTTTCCAAATGCCGCCCTGAATGATGTTTTCAATCAATATACCTCCTGCCTTTCTGTCACACCAGTAAATATCGTTGGGCCATTTGATGCGCACCCCACCTGAAGCATGTTTGTCAAAGAAGCACAAGGTGCCAACAGCAACAGCCTTGCTTAAAAGAAAGATCTGAGAGGTGCTCAAACCTGTCGGCTCTATAATCACCGTCAGCGCAATATTGGTTCCGGCCTCGGAAAGCCAGGTTTTGTTTCGCTGTCCCCGGCCTTTGGTTTGCTCGTGCGCAAACACGGCCGTACCGTGCTGTGCCATAGCTGCATGCACCAACCCCGTGGCATAGTTGTTGGTGCTATCCACGGTGTGCAGTTCTATAAAGGGGTGGCCTATCGGGTTTGAAGATGACAATTAACTAGTATTTTTGAACAAAGAAAACAACTTAATTGTTACAGCCTCAATGACTGCACTGATTTATTTTACCAACAAAACATAAATAATATTTGGAACCATTAGAAGTACTAACGACCCGCAGAAAGGGTACCAGCCGGTTGAACCGAAATTCAAAAATTTTTAAAACCATTATACAGGCTATTCAAGAAAAAAAAGGCGAGCACATCGTCTCGCTGGACCTCAGAAAGATACCAGAAGCCGTAGCGGATTTTTTTGTGATTTGCGAAGCCAACAACCAACCGCAAATAAGAGCCATTTCGGATTTTGTGGAAGAGCAGGTAAAAGAAAGGTGCGGCGAACGGCCCTACCGCCACGAGGGCAAACAAAATTTGCAATGGGTTTTAATCGATTATGTGAATGTGGTTGTCCACATTATGATGCCGGAGCAAAGAAAGTTCTATAAACTGGAAGAAATGTGGAGCGATGCCGTTATGGAAGAGCACAACAACTAAAGTTCGGTTTGTTAAATAGTAAAGCTGCCGTAAGAATATTCCAACAAAATTTAATTACTTGCACCATTTAGACTAATAAGAAAACTAAAATGTCACAAGAACCATATAAAAACGACAACAAAACCCGACTTCCGAAATTTTCCAACCGTTCGTCTGGTTCCGGCCCATCCAATGAAGGAGATAATCCCCGCAAAGGCCCCCGCTTTAGCATCTATTGGGTATATGCCGTCATTTTTGCGGTACTGATCGGATTTCAGTTTTTCGGTCCTTTTTCCGCCTCCCTGGAAAAAACCAATTTTGAAAACTTCAAACAAATGGTGGCCCAGGGCGATGTATCCAAATACATCATTGTAGACAACCGCGACATGGTGCGGGTGTACCTGAAACCCGAAAGCCTTTCCAAATACGCTACGGACTCCAAAGTCAAGTTCACCCAGGAGGGTCCGCATTTTTATTTTAGGATTGCAGCCAATGAAGACGTTCGCAAGGAAATGAGCGATTTCTATGCAGAGGCCAAGGTGCCGCCGCAAAATCAACCCTCTTCCGATGTTGAAAATGAAACCAATTGGTTCAGCCCCATCCTACAAACTCTGTTGCCCATCCTTATTTTCATTGGCCTTTGGATTTTGCTGATGCGCAAGATGGGCGGTGGCGCCGGTGCCGGCGGAGGTCCTGGCGGTATTTTCAATATTGGGAAATCCAGGGCTACGTTGTTTGATAAAGGCACACGGGTCAACATCACCTTTGCCGACGTGGCCGGTTTGGACGAGGCCAAAGTGGAGGTAATGGAAATTGTGGACTTCCTGCGCAATCCCAAAAAATACACTTCGCTGGGGGGTAAAATTCCCAAAGGTGCTTTGCTGGTTGGCCCTCCGGGAACCGGTAAAACCCTGTTGGCCAAAGCCATGGCCGGCGAAGCCCAGGTTCCTTTTTTTAGCCTCAGCGGCTCCGATTTTGTGGAGATGTTTGTGGGCGTGGGCGCCAGCCGTGTTCGCGACCTGTTTAAGCAGGCCCGGGAAAAAGCTCCTTGTGTGATTTTTATTGATGAAATCGATGCCATTGGCCGGGCCCGGGGCAAGAACATGATGATGAGCAATGACGAAAGGGAAAGCACATTGAACCAGCTGCTGGTAGAAATGGATGGCTTTGGTACCGATACCGGAATTATTGTTCTGGCGGCCACTAACCGCCCCGATGTACTGGACTCAGCCCTGTTGCGTCCGGGTCGTTTTGACCGCCAGATCTCCATTGACAAACCTGATGTAAAAGGCCGCGAAGCTATTTTTAAAGTCCACCTCAAGCCCATTAAGGTTTCCGAAAAAGTGGACGTTCATAAACTGGCCGAACAAACACCGGGTTTTGCCGGCGCCGATATAGCCAACGTATGTAACGAAGCCGCCCTGATTGCCGCCCGTAAAGGGAAGACCGCTGTAGATATGAGCGATTTTCAGGATGCCGTTGACCGGGTGATTGGCGGCCTGGAGAAAAAGAACAAGATTATTTCTCCGGACGAAAAAAGAATCATTGCCTACCACGAAGCCGGGCACGCCATCTGCGGATGGTTCCTGGAGCATGCCTATCCCTTACTGAAGGTAACCATTGTTCCACGGGGTACGGCCGCTTTGGGTTATGCCCAATACACACC
>JAEVYV010000030.1 GCA_023392575.1 Bacteroidota bacterium
GCCAATACCCGAAACCACCGTGGCCATATCGGATGCCGAATAAACGGTGCCCGACTTGGTGATATCCGAGGAAGTAGCGGTCAGGGGATTGATCTCAAAAAAAGGACAGGCAGGATAGCCTGATCTGGAGCCGCTAAACGCAGCGATTGTCTCTCCTTCTGCGTAAGTTAAGCCTACAAAATCATACGATGAATGAATGTTGCTGATTTTTACGGTATCAACATAGGTACAGGTAATGCTGGCTCCCGTGCCGGTATAACTTCTATAATCCGGTGTAAACAATTTATTGTCCACCACAAAAAACATTTGGCCTGAGGGAGACATAGCCACATCGCCGCTCCCCGGTTTATAAATAACAGCACCTCCGGTCAGGCTTAACCGATCAGCCGGCCCCATTGTCCGCGTAGTAAAGTCTATGGACCTCAGATAAGCCGAATGCGGAACGCCATCCGGTTCACCGGAAAACTCGATGACATAGCTGTTTCCGTTGTTGTCAAAAGCCACACCCAAAAGATCGGCAGGAAAGGAACAAAGCGTATCCAGCCGGGGTGTTGCTGTGGGTTTCGTACCCACCGGCCAGCGCCACACATACGTTCGGGGAACGCTGCCGGAGCCCGAAAAGCTGGATACGGCGGTCCATAAATAATAAATATGATGATCCTTTGGATTAAAGGAAACGCTTGCATAACTGTGCGTAAAACGTTGGGAGCCGGAACCGGAATTGCCAATCCTAAGTTGCGGGGTGTACCGTGCAACGGGGTTGGATGCCGTAGTATTGGTAATACTTGTCAGGGTATTGGAGGATGCCTGGTAGTCATAAAAATGCACCTGGCCGGTACTGCCCCCGCAAGCCGAGGTGGTACCGATGGCCAACGGATAGCTTTTTGTAGCTGTTTGCGCCCGGGAAACAGAATACATGCTCACAAGCCCGAACAAAAGCAGCCAGAACCTGGCCCTTTGTTTTCTTCTACTTTTCATAGTGGATGGATTATTGGTTTCATAAAAGGGTTGGATGTTGCAAATGTATTATTGAAGAATAATGAAGGGTTTTACAAATCGTTGTCCCCCGGAAACTGCCCGTCCATTCCGGTACTTTCCCGTCTGCAGTCTGCCAAGCGGCATCCCTATCCGGTTGCCGGCATCAACCGCCTTGCCCGGCCAGCTCTCCGGCATGTATGTCATCGCTGACCGGATTAGAGCCCAGGATCATGGCATCTTAGTGATTGCGCCGGGTATTCAAATGCCGGCCGCGGCGCCTCCACTAACCACCCGGCAAAACGGATACTTACTGGTGCAACCGCTCAACTCATTAAGATTGAATGCTGCAAAACAGAAGGAAGGAGAAAAGAAGCGTAAAGGTTTCATCATAGAGTTTTCAATTATGCGCCTTAAAACTAGGGAGAACAGCCCTGGAAATGGGACACACGGGTCTCTTTTCCCCACTGGAAAGGGAAACCCCTTAGCACAGGATGAATGCTTTTCGCTATCACTTAAAAGAAAAACCTTTACAGCGCCACTACCAATTTTGCGGACGGCGAACTTTAAAATCGTTGCGGGTGTACCTAAAAAAAGAACCCCTCCGAATCGGAGGGGTTCCTGTCTTCAATGCGCTATTCTGTTTACAACCTAGAACTTGATCACATTTTGAGAGGTCAGTATGGTATTGTTTGCCCCGGTGATCCGGACCAGATAGGACTGGGCGGGCCATGACCTGGAGCTGACTTCCAGTTCATGCGTGCCCCGGCCAACAAACCTGGACTCTTTATGAACGGTACGGCCGTTCATGTCCGTAACATGGATCTGCACCTGTTCGGCCTTCGACAATGTCACTCTGATTTTCAAAACATCGTGTATGGGATTGGGATACAGAAGAACGGTGTGAGCCGAAGGCTTCAACTCGATGATGACAATCTTACTGTATGTAAAGTCGCCATTCAGGTCAACCTGCTTCAAGCGGTAATACAAGGTGCTAACAGATTGATGGGCTGCTGCATGATCGATGTAATTATATTTCTGCGCCCCCGTGCTGTTGCCGGCTGCTGCCACCGTGCCTATGCTATTGAAGCTGCTTCCGTCTGTGCTTCTTTCCACCACGAAATGCGAGGTATTGGTTTCGTTAGCCGTCTCCCATTGCAGCAGCGTGGCATTGTTTTGCAGCACTCCTGTAAACGACAACAGTTTCAGAGGAAGCGCTACATACCCGGCACTTCCGAAATAAAATGAGGAGAATGAGTTGATTTTTGCCTGCAGCACATAGCCGTTGCCATGTGCATCGGCATAGAGGGGCGTTATTTTACTGGCCGGGCCTTGAATGCGGGACCCGCAGGCATCGTCGTTTTTGAAAATAGCCAGGTTGCCGATGGCGCTGACCCCACTCACTACTCCTTTTGAGTTTTTGGCGCTGCTCAGGGCCGCAAACTCGGTTTGGGTAATATAAAGCCGCACGTCAACCGGCGAGGTGGGCTGCACCTGGGGCGTAATGGTAAGATTGCGGTCTAAATACAGGCTGTTGGCGCCGTCTTCCCGTACAGTGCCCGTATGCGTATAAAACGCCGAAGTGACCACGCCCAGGTTGTTTCCGTTGGCCTTAATTTCGGCGAGTATATTTCCATCAGGGCCCGTAATGGGCACCCAGAGGTAGTTGTTTGTACCATCAATAGTAATGGGGGTGCCGGCTGTTACGACCTTGGGGGTGCCGGTAGTGACATCAATGGAGGTAGGGATGGTGCTTTTCCCGCCCTTATCCGCATAACCCAAGAAGGTATATTTTATCAAACAGTCGGGACAAGCTGGTGTAACCGGCGGGTTACCATCGGTAGCGGCAGAAGCAGCGTTTCTATCCATAATTATGTAGATGTCTCTGCCATTGGGGCCAAAAGCTATATCCCGGTAACGGTTTTTGCTTTGCAGATAGGTAATAGTATCCGTTGTATTTCCAATAGAACGACCGCTCGGTAAAGTAGTGGTTCCACCGGGGCCAAGCTTCAGTCTTATTAAGCGACCCCATTTCAATCCGGCTGCCACCAATGATCCTTTCCAACCCGGAATATTTGGTTTCGTATAAATATCTAACCCCGACCACCCTTCGGAAGGCCATTGGCTGTTGGGGGGAGCATTCTTCCAGATATATTTGACGGACTGGGCATTTGACGGATCTGTGGATCCGGGGTAAGCGGAAAAGATAGGATCCATGTATTCACCGAAACCCATGGCGTTTATTTCATTTCTGCGGGTCGTTTCATTGCCAATCGGCGGACAAGAAGAATTGCCCGAGTTCTTTGTAAACGGGGCGCCGGCCGAAATGCTTGTGTTGGTGCTTGCAGTGGTTGTTCCATTATAATTGCCATCTGAATAGTGTCCAATAACCAACGGATGCCCATAGTTTTTAAAGCCTTGCAGAATATTGAGTTCATCATCGCTATATGGCCCATGCGAGGTGCCATATAAAATACCCGTGCTGGAGTCGTAGGCAAATCCCTGGTTGTTCCGTTGTCCGATATTCCAGACAGCACTCTGCTTTCCCAGTAGTGTATTGTAGGGATTGTCATTAGGTATCCATCGGTCCCATGTTCCTGCATCGGTGTCTGGCTCAAGATTAAATCTTAGTATTTTACCTTCATAAGAGTCGGGAACTTGAGACTTTATCGGGCGGGGTATATTATTCCCCTGTCCTGCTCCCATATCGCCGGAAGCATAAAAAAGATAGGGAGTTCCTCCCGGACTAGCCGGGGCTATAATCATTCGCTGTGAATTATGGTCATCACTACCCGGCAGGGTATCACAAAGAGATACCGGGGAGGTCAATTTATTTTGAACAGGATCATAGGTAAACCGTACCAGTCGGTTGGTAAAGTAATACGTAGACTGCTGAGAGTAGATATAAGAGATGTATACCCAGTTCTTTTCATTAGCGGTTCCATCAAGAAAGTTGGGATGCAACGCTAATCCCGCCAGGCCGCCCTGAGCTCCCGCTCCGTTATTAAACTGACAGTTAAAGCTACGGTCAGCAACAGGAAGAAATGTACTGTTTTGCGAAATATCAAGCACCGTGGTTGGGGCTCCTGTGTTGGGGTGAAACTTGTAAACCCTGTAATTTTTTGAATCTGTTACCCACAAATAATCATCAGGCCCGTAAGTAATTTCCCAGGGATTGTTCATATTGCCCGCACCTGAAAGCACTGTCCTGGAAAATACTTCATTCATACGGCCTGCTTTCGTAAAAAGATCGGTTACACAAATGTCGAATGTATGATTAGTACCTATTGCAGTTGAAATATTTTTATGGATTCTTATATAATAAGTATTTCCTTCTGTCAGGGGTTTGGTAAGCAATGGAGTTAGCGTGGGTCCGGTGCCACAAGCTATTTCTGTAAAAGCACCACATGAACCAGATAACAATTGAATCCTTATGTTATTTACCCCTCCCCAGCCGCTTCCCGGGTTGCTTACGGTAATGGTTGGGTTCTTGGTTTTAGCAACAAACTTATACCATACGTCCGCAGCATTATTTGTATGAGAACAAGAAGATGTAATTGTGTATGCTTGGCTAGCAGCCCCTGTCAGCGTTTGATTTGTAAGTTGGCTTGTTCCTGCAACACAGGCAGAATCGGTTGTAATCAATCTCGCATTGGCGCATAAATCATTGGCGGGTGGAGCCAACTCATACCATGAAATTATGCTTGTCCGTGTATTTTGACTTGAAGACTGAGTTTGTGATACATTCGCAACTGCGCCGGCAGTTGTGCGAATATTATATGCAGCTGTATGAGATTGACCACTGTTTGCTGTATTCCTGTATTGATTAGCCAATCCGGTTTTGATCCATCCCGCACCGTTTAATGCTCCCCAGGTATTAGCAGCAGGGCTAGCCCAGAAAGCCATGGTAACGGTATTAGGAACTGTGGTTGTTAACCCGGTGATAGAGACTGCAGGATTTGTAGCTGCTGAATTTGCAGCTGCCACATGTATATCCCATAAACTACTGCTGCTGGTAGGCCGGTACACATACATGATAGCTGATAAAGGATTGGTGCCATTACCGCCCGTAACAGAAGGATTTGCCGCCCAGGTCCCATTATAGCGGCACCAGAATATAGCAAAGGTTTGATTGCCTCCGCCAGCAGGCGCAGTTCCAGTAAACCAGGCCTGACCACCTGTTGTTGAAATAGATAATGTTACTCCTGTGCCTCTGTAATGGGCATAAATAATAACTAAATCACCCGCAACCATCGATGCAGGCGGTGCTACGGCAGCTGTAGCGGTTGTTTGTGCTCCGTTATCTGACGGGCTACTTGATACACCAAAAAAAGATGGCTGCGCCAATAAATGATCCGAAATACAAAAAATAAAAAAGAAGGTAAGTAAAGCAGATAGTTTTGTCATGGTCTTTGAAAGGATTTGGTAGAAAATATAACCGCGTAAAATTAGGGGCTGCCCCGGCTTTATCCAATAGCAAATCCCCCTGCTCTTCTACAGAAATTACGCAATAACACCTATAGTAGTTTCCCTATTGCAATAAATGTTTCTACTTAATATCTTCGCCCATTGCCTGTGGATATTTTTTACTGAATATATTTACAAGCAGGTCTTAATCCTTTAATGATCTAAATCGATAGAAAAACCAAAACCCGCTATGAAATGCTATTCCATACTCCGAACCTTGATTCGGGTAAGCCCCGTTTTATTGTTACCGTTAAATTCCTTCGCACAAACCTTCTTTGGTGTGGCTAGCAACCCGGCAGACGGCGGATCAGTAACTACGACCTCCGTCACCATTACACCTCCGGCCGGTACACAGCCCGGCGACCTGGTTGTTGTTTATGCGCATTACAGAAGTAACAATAGAAACCTGAGTATTTCAGGTGGCGGACAAACATGGACCAGTGAAAATCAGTTTAACAATGGGAATCAAAGAACCTGCATTTTTTGGTGCGTGATCAGCGGGACATTGGGAAGCCCTACAGTTACCCAGTCAGGTACAGCAGGAGCGCCTTTAACGGCTGTAATGTATGTGTTTCGCCCCACGGCAAGCACAAATACATGGGTAAAACACGTTGGGCCAAACAATGGAAATGCATCTACCGCCATAATTAACATTGCAGGAATAACAAACACTGTTCCCAATACGGTGACAATGGCCTTCTGGGGAAGCCAGGATGATGTTACCTGGGGAAACTTAACGGGTGCAGGGTGGAATAAACCTGCAACCAACCAATACAGAAATATGGGGGGCGGTGGCAACGGCGATGAGCAATCACACACCGGCGCTTACAATATACAGGCATCAGCAGCTACCATTCCCGCTGTATCACAAACGCAAAGCGCAAACATCGCTACTGCTACGAGTATTATGTCTTGGGCGGAAATTGTGCCTCCACCAGCCAACGACCTTTGCGCCAACTCCATTCTCTTAACTTCTTCGACCTCCTGTGTGCCAACAACAGGCAATATCAATGGCGCTACGCTGAGTACGACAAATATCAGCGCCCCCAATTGCGCCACCGGGGTTACAGGCGATGTTTGGTACCGTTTTGTGGCCCAAACCGCTAACCCCACGATTACGCTTGGCAACCTCAGTGCTGGTTTTACCAACCCCGGAATGCAATTGCTGTCCAACAACTGTGGTGGCACATTTACTTCACTTTTTTGCGGCACCACGTCCATCGCCGCGAATAACTTAACCCCCGGAACAACTTACTTAATCAGAGTATATTCAACCAGCGCTTCCATTACAGGCAATGCCGATTTTGATATATGCATAACAGAGACTCCACCACCCGCTCCTTCAAATGACGACTGCGCCGGCGCCGTTTATTTGCCGATCAATTCAGGTTGTACCAAAGTATGGGGAACCGTAGCTGGTTCAACGGCATCAGGAATGACGGTCTCAAGCGGCTGTACGGGAACTTCCGGCTATGATGTATGGTATAAATTTGTTGCAACAACCACCGCCGCTATTAACATCAACACCGCTGACTTTGGCGCCAATTTTACCAACCGGCGCATCCAGATTTTCAGTGGCAATTGCGGTTCGTTGTCACCAATCAACTGTACCACCAATAACACTCTATCCGTTTCGGGATTAACCGTTGGCAACACCTACTATATTCGTTTATTCTCAAGCGATGCTAATGCTCCTCTCGGGTTGGGCGACTATAGTATTTGCCTTTCCACGGCAGCAGCCAATATTGGCCCCCGCTTTGGTAATAGCTATGTCAACGTGACCAAAAAAACAACCGGCGGCGTAGTTGAGCCTGGCGATATTTTGGAAATACGCATGACCATCAATCATACCTCCGGGACTCTTTATAATATGAGGTATCTTGACAGTGTACCTACGAATACACAAATGCTTACAGGTGCCACAGACAGGATATCCGTGATTACCAACGAAGGTATTGCCATACAGAACTATACCCCTGCAGCGGGTGACGATGCAGCCACCTATATTGCAAATCCTCCCGCCGGAGATTACCAGATAAGAATGAATTTGGGATTTGGTACTACCACTACGCCTTCTCCTGCGGTTGGAATTCCACCCAATAACTCCACAACAGAATTCGCCTCAGCGACAGGACAGGCAGCCGCCAGCACTAACCTTCCAAAAGGTGGTGGTGGTATGCTCTTCGCTACCTCATTTCGTGTGCAGGTAACTGGGAATGTAGGCGATACCATTACCCTGGGAGCGGGTAAGTTTATTTATAAAACTGCTTCAGGCTCCGGACCAGATATTGTATTAACCGCTACTCCTTATAAAATACTGATCACAAACCCCATGAGCCTTTGCGCCAATGCCACCGGGGTAAACATGTCGCAGGAATTTGGCGGCACCTTTGGAGAGGGCACAAGTCTTAACCGACCAACCGACCTGGATTTTACCATTCCCGGCTATACCTTTGTTCAAATTTCGGCCAGTCAGGGCTTAGGCGACGGGCAGTACGCCATTGTAAAGAACATGAGCCCACGCAGCGGAACCAACCGGAACGAGCCCCGTTCTCCTAGTTCTTCTGTCTACAGAATGCATAACGGTCACTGGGATATTGATGGTGACCATAGCGGCACCAATGACGCCGTGGGAAATATTCCCCTGGCAGATGGAGTTAATGGTGGTTATATGCTGATGGTAAATGCCGATTATGTGGCCTCCGAAACCTACCGCCAAACCCTGAACAATCTTTGTCCTAACACTTATTACGAGTTCTCTGCCTGGTTTAGAAATATCTGCCCCACCTGCGGTGCAGATTATCAAACCGGTTCAAATTACACACCCAGACAACCAGGAGTAATGCCTAATCTTACATTTGCCCTGGATGGCGTAGACCGTTATAACACCGGTGAAATTTCCTATATGAATGTAAACGGCAACAGCGGGGGCTGGATCAAAAAAGGATTTGTTTTCATAACAGGTCCTACCCAAACCAGCGCCACTCTTTCCATTCGCAACAACTCGCAGGGCGGCGGCGGGAACGACTGGGCAATGGATGATATAACCATTGCCACTTGTCTGCCTGATATGACTTATACACCCACGCTCAACCCAACCGTTTGCATGATGAATGAAATTATTATCAATAACACAGTACGGTCCTATTTCAGCAATTACAACCATTACAAATGGCAAAGAAGCACCGATAACGGCTCTACCTGGTCCGACATTCCGGGACAAACCGGTTCGGCAACACCAACACTGGTAGGGGGCCAATGGGAGTTCCCTACGTCCTACCAAGTGCCACCTTCGCACTCTACCCTTGCCAACAATGGCGACCGCTACCGCCTGATCGTGGCCACCACGGCCGCCAACCTGAATAGCCCCACCTGTCTGGTTACCGACGGCGTTAGCCAGGTAAACCTTTCGGTGATCGACTGCGGCACCCCACTGAAAACAGACTTGCTGTCCTTTAACGGAAAACAATCCAATAACCACTCGGTCCTTTCCTGGACCACTTCCCGTGAAGAACAATCCGTTCGCTTTTTTATCGAAAAAAGCACCGACGGCCTACATTTCACCCGCATCGGTACCGTTGACAGTTACAACAACCCGGCGGCAGAAAACAATACCTATTCCTTTACCGATCCGACGGCCCTGACCGGAAAAGCCATGTACCGCATTGCCCTCAGCAGCAACGCGGTTATCATCAAATATTCCAGAACCATTCAGTTGGGCAGCCCGGTGGAATCGTTTAAAGCCGACATCAAAACCAATCCCTTCAGTAGCGATTTGTATTTTGACGTCACCATTGATAAGGATGCAAAAATTGATGTACGTCTGTTGGACGCCACGGGCAACGTGGTGAAGCAAAAAGCTTATACGGCGCACGCCGGCATCAACAGCTATAGCCTGCAAAACACCCAACCACTTGCTGCGGGTGTATACATCCTGCAGGTACAGTATAAAGACAAAATCATAACACATAAAGTGGTCAGGAACTAAGGCCTCCGGGTCACCCACCATTCAAAAATCCATATCTACCGATATGGATTTTTTTATTTTGGACGACCCTTTTAAAACAATTATCCAAGACATTGCCCACCGGCTCCCTCAATCCCTCAACCCAAACCCTGTGAGCCTGCATGGAACGTCCGAAAAAAACTCATTCGCTACGCACCATTCACCATTCACTATTCATTTTTCACTTTTCCCTATTCACCCAAAACCCAACCGAATTTGGTATTTTTACCCTTCCTAATTCACTATGAGCACAACAATCAAACCCATCATAGGCATTTCCTGCGGCGACATCAATGGCATTGGCCCAGAATTGATCGTCAAAACCTTTTCCGATCACCGCATTCTGGAACACTGCACCCCCATCATTTTCGGCTCCAACAAGCTGCTCAACTTTTATAAAAAATCAGTTCCCGACGCTCATTTTAATTACCAGAGCATAAAAGATTTCAGCAAGATCAACCACAAGCAATTGAACATATTTAATTGCTGGGAAGAAGAAGTAACCATCACGCCCGGGCAGCTAAACGAAACCGGCGGCAAATATGCCGTTCGCTCCTTACTGGCTGCCGCCGATGCCCTGCACCATGGTCATATCCAGGGCTTGGTTACGGCGCCCATTCATAAAAAAAATGTACAGTCGGCCGAGTTTCAGTATACGGGCCACACGCCTTTTTTGCAGGCGGTAGCCGGCACAAAGGATGTATTGATGCTTTTGTATGCCGACAACCTGCGGGTGGCCCTGGTTACCGAGCACATTCCGGTGAAATCGATCGCCCCGCACATCACCAAAGAAGCCATCCTGTCCAAGCTCCGGCTTTTGTACGCCAGCCTGCGCAGGGATTTCGGGATCGACAAACCCCGGATCGCCGTACTGGGCTTAAACCCCCATGCCGGAGACGAGGGACTGATTGGAAACGAAGAGGACACCATCATCAAACCGGCGATCAAGGAAGCCAAACACGACAAACTGGTTTTTGGACCCTACAGCGCCGATGCTTTCTTTGCCCGGAGAAGTTATTTGCAGTTTGATGCCGTGCTGGCCATGTACCACGACCAGGGACTGATCCCTTTCAAAACCATTGCAGTGGGCGAAGGCGTGAACTTTACCGCCGGCCTGCCCTTTGTACGCACCTCTCCCGATCACGGTACCGCCTTTGACATTGCCGGCAAAAACAAGGCGGACGCCACTTCTTTTACAACGGCCGTTTTTGAATGCATCGACATTATTAACCGCCGCAACGAATACGAAGACCGCAACCGCAACCCCTTGCGCAAAATCACCGCCGAAGTATTAAAGAATGTAGAAGACGAAAAGATCGACGACACCATTGACAAGGAATAACCAGCCGGGCCAGACCTTGAGCCAATAAATAGCTTTCACTAAAACAAGAACAGCGCCTTTGCAAAGGCGCTGTTCTTGTTTTGTACGTTCGGCTTTGGCGGCTAATACCCAACCGCTGTCCAGGAAATACGTCGTGAAATGTGAGACGGCAGACGTGAAACAGAATCAATATTGTTCCCTTCTGTTATCTGTCAACGACCATCTGCCATCCGGATAGCCCATTGGTATAATATCCAAAGATATCTTCCGAGTGTAGCTTTTTCGCCTCCTCCATCTTTTTCAAATCTTCTTTAGCCTCTTTTTCTTTGAAGCAACCCCGCAGGGTGCCCTTAACCGGAAAAGGCCCTGCTGGTAAGGCGCCCGCCCGCAAACTGGTGCGGCTATTCCTTTATCAGCTTTGCCAGCATTCTTTCCAATGCTTCACCCCGAAGGTTTTTGGCGATAATAATGCCATTGAGGTCGAGCAGGAAGTTTTGCGGAACAGCGGTAACGCCGTATATCTGCGCCACTGAATTTTGCCAGCCTTGCAAATCACTTACATTTACCCAGGGCAGTCCGTCTTTTTCAATAGCTTTTAACCAGGCCTCCTTCTTATCATCAAGGGAAACACCAATGATTTCAAGATTTTTATTTTTGAATTTATGGTACGCTACCACCACGTTTGGATTTTCGAGGCGGCAGGGAGCACACCAACTGGCCCAAAAATCCACCAGCACATATTTTCCCTGGAAGTCTTTTAATGAAACCGGGCGGCCTTCCACATCCGGTTGCAGAAAGTCGGGAGCCGGTGCGCCAATGCCTGTTACCTTGGCAGCGGCTATCCGGCGGGCAAACGCCTCTCCCGCCCTGCTGTTTCGGATCCCTTCACTTAGCTGCAAAAACAATGGCTCTACCAGCGACGGATTCAGATTGATGCCACCCAGTTCCCGAAGGGCTACCAATCCGAAGTAGGTATCGGGATGCTGCGTGACATAATCCAACCGAAGCTGCTTTTTTTCTTCAATGGCCCTGCGGTGCGCTGCCCGCATTTGCCGCAGCAAACTGGTGTCTGCCCGTGCATCGCCCTGTTGGTAAAACCGGTTCACGGCATTAATGATACTGTCCGGAGCTTTAAATAGCGCTGCATACCGGGCGGCTTCCTCATTAATCGGGGAGCCGCTCAGTTGGGCGTATTTCAGCGAGTCTTTGGCTTTTAGAACAAGGGTCCCTTTTTCCAGGTAAACCACCAGCCGGTCCCCCCCGCCTTGCTTCTCTCCGCGAGCTGCCTGATTGTTCACCATCACCAACTCGGCCTGCACCGGTCCGGGAATGTTTCCGCTAAACCGAAATTTACCGCGGGTAATGCGGACCGAATCCACAAAGGAATCATTGTCTATATTATAGCGCAGATATACTTTCGCTCTGCCTTTTACGCCTTGAATGTTTCCCTTCAATTCAAACCTGCCTTCCTGCGCCGCCAACAAATACGGAAAGGACAGGATTAGCATTATTAAAAAAAATCTCATACCTCGTCTGTTTGTTTATGTTCTGATTCATCCATTGTTGTACCAACCGGCCCAACGTCCAAACGGACATTGTGGTTTGTACCATTCCTATCACAGTTCTTTTTTAGCTGCTGTCTTTCTATTTATAGCCGTTATTCTGCTTTACAACCACCCCATCCGCGTTGAACACTTCGGCAAAAGGAATGGGCCAGGCCCATAAATGACTGTCTGCCGCAAGGTTCCGGTTAGTGGCTTTACTGGAAGTAAACACCGTGGGGTTCCGGTTGACAGGCGTCTGGCTGCGGCGCAGATCGAACCAGGCTTGCGCCTCATAGGAAAACTCCCGGCGGCGTTCCTTACTAACCGCGTCTTTTAAAGCGGTGCCGGAGAGTTGTTCCGCAACATAATTGGTGATGCGCTTGCCCTTGAGGGTTTGAAGGTCTTTCAATGCATCGGCTTCTCCCTGGCCGGCCCCATTCAATGCTGCTTCTGCCCGGATCAGGTACATTTCGGAAAGCCGGATCAGCTTGATATCTTCGATATTATCCCAACTGGCATTGCGGCCGGAATATTTGGTCAGTATCGGGCGGCGGGCGGGGGTTCCGGTGATTCCGACCTTAATGGTATCTGAAAAATAAGCCTTGTAGCGAATGTCATTGGTTTTATCGTATAAGGCCGTTAAGGTGGCAGAAGGATCGTAAAAGTTACGCTTAGCATAACCGGCTTTTAGAGGATCGTAGTCCGACAGAAAAGTAGCTACGCGAATATTATCAACCAGGTTCACACGCAAGGCAAGAATGACTTCCCCTCCGTGCTTATCTTCCCGCCAGATTTTAGAAAACTCCGTACTATTTTCCAGCCGGAAGCGAGGGCTATTGATAACCGCAGTAGCATAATCATAAGCCTTTTGATTTTCTCCGGCATATAAATAAACGCGAGCCAGCAGCGCCCTTACGCCCCACTCATCAAAATAATAATTATTGCTGCCGGCCGGATTCACCGTTACGCCAGTCAGCTCATTCAAAGCGGCTTCCAGGTCCGCAATAATCTGATCGTAGGATTCTTTCACGGTTGCCCGCTCCAAGGATTCAATGTCCACTGTTTTGCGGATCACAATCCCTTGTGCAGCCGAATTCCGGTCGTATGCTTCACCATACAAACGAAGGATGTCAAAAAAAGCCATCGCCCGGATGGCATAGGCCTGCCCCAGCACCTTCTTCTTTAAGACCGCATCGCCTGATGCTGTCTTCTGCATACCGGTTAATACAAGATTGGTCCGTGCAATAACATTGTAAATCGCCATCCAGGTGTTGGTAGGGATAACTGATATGGGCGAATAGACCCAATCAACCAGTTCCCTGCCATCCAGGTAAGAGGTGGTTCCCTGAATGCCATCCTCTGTCATCACATCGGTCAGCAACATATTGTTTGCATAATAGGAGGTAGAAAGCATTCCCTTATACGCCCCCTTTAATACCTGATCATAATCTTCAACGGTCTTGAGGTCATCCCTTGTATTGATAAAATATTCCGGTTCGATAGAACTGAGTTGTTTGTCGCAGGATGCCAAAACCAGGCAGCAGCCCATTAATATAGAGCAGATAGAATTTTTCATGATCGATGATTTAAAAATTAGAACCTTACATTTAAACCCAGCGTGATTGTTTTTTGCACCGGATATTGGCCGCCCTGCAGCACCCCATCCACAAACTCAGGATCGGTGCCGGTAAACTTGGTAAAAACCAAAAGGTTGGTTCCGGCCAGGTAAACGTTTACATCAGACAAGCGGAGGCGCTTCAAAACATCTTCCGGTAACCGGTATTCGAGCTGCACCAGCTTTAGGCGGGTAAATGAGCCGCTCTCCAGATAGCGATCGGTATAGCGGTTGATTTCATAACCGCCCGGCTTGGGTAAAACAGCCGTACTGTCTCCAGACCCTTTCCAGAAGTCTTTTCTTATTTTGGCCTGATTATAACTTAAATCAATCGTGTTCTCGTCATAGTACCGTTCTACGTTAATGACGTCGTTTCCAATGTTGTAAACAAAGTTGGCACGAAGGCCCCAGCTTTTATAGCGGAAATAGTTGGCAAATCCGCCGAAGTAGGGCGCATCTACAGGCCCATGAATCCTTGCATACGTACTGTACTGCAAGGTGGGTGTGGGCTTGCCATCAGCCCCCTCGTATAAAGGTGCACCGGTTTGCGGGTCAACTCCCATGTAGTTAATCACATACATGGAACGGAAGGGATAACCCACTTTCGTAATGCCGCCGATATAGCTAATGGCCTCCAGGCTCTGTAACGAGGTGACCCGGTTTTGGTTATGGGCAAAATTGCCGCTCACCGTCCACTCAATATGTTTTTTCCGAACCAGGTCGCCTTTCAGTTCTACCTCAATTCCGCGGTTTTTGATTCCTGCCAAATTCCGGGGCATGATTCCAAAACCCGAACTGGGTGGTATGGGCACCTGCACGAAAGCATTGTCGATCGTTTCCGAATACAGGTTCAGATTGGCTGTAAGCCGGTTTTGAAACAGCCCCAGGTCCAGGCCAAAATTTAGTTTTTTTCTTTCGGCCCAGGACACTTCCTTATTGGCTAAGCCAGACAACACATAGGCCGACTGATCATTGTATGCTTGAATTTCAATTTTATCGAACGCAGCCTGGTTGCCTATACCAACCATATCACCGGCGTTCCCCAGGCTGGCCCTTAAGCGTAGCGTGGACACCTGTTTGTTCAGGCGCTTCATAAACGCTTCGCCGGTTACATCCCACATCCCGGCAACGGCACCAAACCACCCAAATTGTTTCCGTTCTCCGAAAAGCGAAGACCCGTCCCTGCGGCCCGTTAGCTGCAGGTTATAACGCCGCTTGTAGGCGTAGTTGATGTTCATGAAATAGGAAGAGATGGCCGACTCGCTTCCCATGTTTCTTAAAACAGAAATATTGTCCGTTGTAATGGGCACACTGGCCAGGTTGGGAACCAGCGCATTAAACCCGTACACCCTGTAGTTCAATCCATCGGCACGGCTATTGCGGAATTCATAGAATAGTGCTGCCGTCAAATCGTGATCATAGGAAAATACCCGGTTGTAGCTGATGGCCGATGTGGCGTTGACATTGGTGATCTTGTTTTCTGTGAAGTCGAGCTGGCTTTTGTTGGAAAAATTGGTCTGGTACGAGCCGGGCCAATATTTATTTTCATTACCCGATATCGTGTACGAACCGGTCACATTGGTGAACAATTTTAGCCCATCTACATACGGCACCTGAAACTCGGCACGTGCAGAAATGCTGGCCATGTTTGTGTTGCTTCTGAGCCGGGCTTTGTCAATTTCATTCAGGGGATTGGGCAGCCCGTTATTTAGCCGTTCTTTAATAGCACCCTGTGCATTGTAGGGCGTTTCGTAGGGGTTGGCATAGGCCAGCACTTTCAGCGGAGAACCGGTGGTTGACAAGTTGTTCAGTACAGCCCCGCCCCGCGTGGCAGCCCCCTGAAGGCGCAGGTTGAAGTTAAAATAACGGCTTACCACGCTGTTCAAACGGAACAACCCTGAATAACGCTTAAAAAAAGTGTTTTTAACCGTTCCCTCGTTGTCCTGGTAACCCAGCGAAAACCCATAGCTGCTTTTTTCAGAACCGCCGCCAATCGAAACGTTTTGATTGGACGTTATGCCCTGGTGCAAGATGTGGTCCTGCCAATTGGTATGGATGGCAGCCAGGCTGTCGCGCTGTTCGGCACTAAGCCGGCTGGCAAAGCCGTTTGTGGCCATCTCAAAGGCAATTTTCTCGTCTGTATTCATGTAGCGTTTGGTCAAGTCCGGCACCAGGTTTACCCCCCAGCTGCCGTTATAATCCACACGAACATTCCCCGCTTTTGCTTTGCGGGTGGTAATCACAAAAACACCATTGCCGCCCCGGGCACCATAAATAGCGGTAGCGCCGGCGTCGCGGAGCACTTCAATGCTTTCTATATCATTTGGATTGATGGTATTGATCATATCATCCGATAAAATGAATCCATCGACCACATATAAGGGGCGGTTCAGATAGGAGTTATCGTGCAAGCCTGATCGTCCACGGATCAGGGTAAGCCCCATTTCAGAAGGATCGCCGCTGTTGTTGACTACCTGCAAGCCGGCCACTTTTCCCTGGATCATCTGGTCGATGCTTGGCGCGGCAACGGGTGGAATGTCCTTCGCCAACAGCTTGCTGACCGCCCCTGGAAAGTTTCGGCCCTTGATTTCCTGGTATCCGGTTATGATGATTTCCTCTGCCTTAACAACAATCATTTGTAAGGTTACATTAATAACCGTCCGCCCATTGATGGCAACCTCCTGCGGCTCCATGCCCACAAAGGAAAAAACAAGGATTTTATCCTGTGCCGTTACCGTAATACTGTATTCTCCCCTTTCATTGGTGACCGTACCTGCATTGGAACCCTTCACCCCTACACTGGCACCCGATAAGGGAGCGCCTTCGTTTGAAACCACCTTTCCGGAAATGATGGTTTTTGGGACAGCTGCTTGCGACACTTCGGCCGAAACACCGGCTGCTTCTGCCTGTCGTATAACAATGGTCTTACCCATTATCTTATACGTCAGACCTGTCCTGTTCAAGCAAAAATCCATGGTCTCTTGGATAGTGGCATTCCGAATCTTAAGCGAAACTGTTTTATTCAGTGCAGGCAGGGAAGACTCGTACCAAAACAGGAAGTCTGTTTGCTTTTCAATTTTTTTAAACACCTGTCCCAATGGAATATTTTCATCCAGAATCGTGATGCGCTGGCTATATCCTGCTGCGCTCACATGCAAACATGTTATCAAAACCAATAGGCCGGTTAGCTTCATTTTCCGTTTTATTTGATCCAGAGGCGTTTTGGTCATGAAAAGCCCCTTACAAAGAAGGTAAAGTTTCATACTTTTACTTTGTTTACGTTTTACAGTTAGTTGTTTAATGTGGACTTAAATGTGCCGGAAACGTTGGCCCGTTTCCGGTTTTTTATGCGTTGGTTACATGCTGATTAGTTTTTAAGGTGAGACAATAACTTTTTTACCGTTTATCTTCAAGTGTACACCACCCCCTTCTTCCAAAATGCCGAAAACCTCTTTTAAAGATGTATTGCGGTATATTTTCCCGTCAAATTTTTTATCCGGCACGCGGCCCTCAAAAACCACGTCAACATTGTACCAGCGGGCTACCTGCCGCATAATGGTTTTTATATCCGCTTGTTCAAACTGAAAAAGTCCGTTCTTCCAGGCCACTACTTCGTCTATGTCTACTTGATTTGTGATTTTAAGTTTGGAGTTTGTGGTTTGAAGCTGCGCCTGCTGACCGGGTTTGAGTACCGCTGTCTGGTCTCTGTTGCTTACCATTACCTTTCCTTCCAATAAGGTTATTTTTAACGATGGCTCATCTTCATAGCCATTGATATTAAAATGTGTTCCCAATACTTTCACTTCGGCTTCTCCTCTTTGAACAACAAAAGGCATGACTGCATTATGCGCTACTTCAAAATACCCCTCTCCGGTTAATTCCACCCTTCTTTCCTTTTCTGCAAAAGCAGCAGGGAACCTCAATGAGGATGCAGCATTGAGCCATACCCTGGTTCCATCAGCTAACACCAACTGGTACTGCCCTCCCTTGGGTGTGGTGATCGTGTTGTAAAGAACCTGTGTTGCAGCACCTTCTTTATTGTAAGCTAACCTGCCGTCATCCAGCTTAATCACCGTTACATTTCCCTGTTTGGTGATAGCGCCGTTATTGGCTGAATCCAAAATCACTTTTGTGCCATCGGCCAGTGTTAAAACAGCTTTGTTGCCACCGGGGGCAATGTCCTCTACCTTAGGAGCAAGGGCTACAGAAGGCTTCTCCGCCCCACCACGCCCCACCACAAACCACAAACCAAAAACCAGAAACAGTAAAACTGCCGCAGCGGCCATCCACCTGCGCAGGTAAAGCATCCGCGAACGCCGTTGCAACAAATGAATCCGCTCCTGAATGCCGCTCCAGGTTGCAGCCACCCTTTCTTCAGCCATGCTTTCGTTCACAACCCGTATGGCCTCCACAAGCCGCCGGGCTTCTGCAACCACACCCGCCTGCGCCGGATAGCGTTGCAGATATTCTTTCCAAAATAAATTACTGTCTGCATCGGGGCATTTCACCCATGCAATGAACGAAGCCTCGGTTGCCAATTGTGTTGCTGAATATCTTGCGTACATGTCCAGAGATGCCATATAATGCCTTTCTTTTACCATAAGATGGGGCGCTGGCAAAAATGCCCCATGACGGTAAAACTTTTTTTACAAAAAATAATGACTGGACGCCCTTACTACGTCCAAAGCAACAGCAGTACGGCAGGCAGGCCGGGGCCCATGATTTCGCGAAGGGACGCCAATGCACGGGCAGATAGCTTATAGGTGGCCCTGGTTTGCATGTTCATCAGGAGGGCAATTTCTTCAAACGAAAGGTTTTCGTAAAAACGGTAATAAATGATTTCCCGCTGGCGGTTGGTTAGTTGCTGAAGCGCTTTGTTAATGGTGGCTGACAACGTTGCGGCCTCCTCGCCTGCGACCAGTTTTTCATCCACTGAAACCTCAAACGAAAACTGGAACGATTCCTCGGTATAAACCATAGCCGACCGCTCCTTAAACAAGCGGAGCAGTTCATTGCGAAAAACTTTAAGCACATACGGTTTCATTGCAACCGGCAGCGAAGCGGTGCGCCGGTACTTCCAAAGGGAAAAGAAGGTTTCCTGGAGAGCATCTTCAATCAACGGCTCGTCTTTGGTCATTTTTTTCCCATATTGGAAAAGATCCTGATGATACAATTGGTACAGCGCTTTTAAGGCATGAACATCACCATCCTTTATCCCCTGCCATATTTGTTGCGCTGTGATCAATTGCAAATAGTTTATCTGTGCAACTTAATCCAAAAATGTAAAATGCTGCTTTCAAGCGTTTTGGAAATTGAAAAAGGAAGCGTACGCTTCCTTTTTCAATTGAATGTTTTCGCTCTATTTAAGCAACCACGATCGTCCCTTAGTAATATATTTTTCGATTCACTTAATTCCGAAATTGAAAAACAGTATATAAACCCTGCAGAAATTTCAATTTCAAATCCCCACTTGTTAATACCCCGGATTTTGTGAACCTCAATACTTATTTATTAAACATCTCATCGAGTTTATTATAAATCGCCTCATCCTCCCCAACAAACCGGGCTACTATTTTCCCTTGCGGATCGACAATGATTTTAGTCGGAAAACCGGCTACGCTATATTTTAAGATAAGATCGTTGTCCTTTCTGCTTAACACGTGATGCCAGTGATATGAGGTGTTTTTATCCAAAAACCTTCTCCATCCCGTTCCATCATCCGACTCCTGGGCCACACCCACAATTTCCATTTTGTCTTTGTATTTGTCCAGGTATTCTTTCATTTTCGGCATACCGGATATACAGGGGACACACCAGGTTCCCCAAAAATCAATAATCACGTATTTACCCATCAAAGAGGCCAGCGTAAATGCTTTGCCATCGTAGGTATTCATGGAGTTGATTTCGGGAGCAGGTTTTCCGACAGCCGTGGCATGAAGCCCCTCCACTCTCTGAACCACTTCTAAAAAGAATGGATTCGTCCTGAGCTTTTCCCGGTTCAGGTTTTCATACAAACGGATAGCCGTTTCGTTGGAAACCTGCTTTCTTAACATCATATCGCCGAGCAACCAGGCCGATACAAAAGACGATGTTTTCTTTCTAATAAAACTCTCCTTAATTGCTAGAACATCCTGATCTAATTTCCCCATTGTTTGATAGGCTTGCTTCACTTCAACTGAATCGGTGATCAACTTGTTGCCAATTTTCACCAACAGGTTTACACTTTTGTTCATTAAAGGATATACCGCCCTGTTCAATGCAGCCAAATCATTATTTGCGGCATCGCCTGACGGGTAGGCATCCACAAAATCACTGATTTTGCCCGAAAACTTAATCTTTGCCCCGGGATAAGCGATGAATTGAAGTAAGGAAGACTTGGCAGGATAATAGCCCCGGTCTGCTTTTTTCACGACCCGATCCACTCCCGGACTCACAGACATCATGGTCATCCCATCAATTTTTCCGGTGTAGGTAAAAGAACCCCCTTTAACCGGTATGGTATCCCTGATCAACTCGCCTTTTTCGTTCTTATAGCTGAAAAACATTCGTTCAGAATCAAGGCCGGCAATTTTGCCTGAAACGGTATAGCTTCCTTCCTGGGCAAACAGAGCATGGGAAAGAAAAAAACACAAAACGAGAATTAAATTTTTCATTTTTTGACAGTATGATGTGATCAAATGTATCGTTGGCTATACCTGCGGTTTACCTCTTTAGAACCGTTTCCTTTGTTTAAGACTTCCCTCTTTGAATCGTAGAGGAGATCATCTCATACAGGATGTCTTCGTTATCGCCGTCCGTTCTGAAGTTTTTGAAGATGATATTTCCTTTCTGGTCAATCAGAAAGTTTACCGGTGCAGCGCCTCCATTGTCCAGGTTCCCCTTATCCCGTCCTTCGTAATCTTCGAGCGGCAGGAAGGTATACCCACTGGAATTTAAAAATGGGATCACGTAATCATTTTGCTCGGGGACAATATTGATACCTACATAAGCAAGGTCATTTTTATTGAATTTATTTACAACATTTTGAAAATGCGGAAACTCTCCACGGCAGGGACCACAACCCGGAAACCAATAAGTCAACAGGATCACTTTTCCTTTGAAATCGGCCAGGGAGGCTTTTCCTTCTGAAAAATATTTGTTCAGTGAAAAATCCGTGGCCTTCCTGGAGGCGGTATCTCTGATGTGCCAGACCTCCCTGGTTACCTGATCTTTATTCTTTTTTAGCAGGTTCCCATAAGTGAATAATGCATCACCAATTATTGGTTGGGGATTGCTTGCATACGATGCCAGCAATTGTTCGTATGCTTTTTGAGTTTGCTGATTTTTTTGATAAGCCTTTGCTTTCAACAGTAATAATTCCGGAATGGAGTTTACCCAACGCAAAAAGATGTCCTTTTCAAGAATTTGAATGGCTGCCGGGGCTTTATTCGAAGCCAAAAGCTCGTTAGCTTTGGTTACATCGTCGGCAAGTATGGTTAGTGATGACCAGGACTTTTTGTCCCTATCAGCAGTAACCACTTTTTCCATCTCCACCGCTAATTTTTTAGCTTTTTGCGGAGATTCCGCAAGTAGCAGATTAAAATAGGCACTCATTCCGGATGAGGACCACCGGAATTTGGCAGGCTGAAATTTTTCTTTCAAAAGTTCAAAATACCTAACCTTATCGCCATTGTTTTTGCTTCTTACAGCAAGCCAATAAAGCGCCTGGGCTCCCCGCTCGCTTTCGGGAAATCTTTTCGCCACTTCCAGGCTCATTTCCGTATACTTTGCGGAATTTCTATCGGATGAACTTGCAGAATAAAATGCATAGTCCGCATTATCAGGTTTTATTTCCGAAGCTTTAGCGATATATTCTCTCCCCTTTTCAAATTGCCCCCATCTTTCTGCATCGATCCAGAGATCAAAATAGGCCTTGTCCATTTTAGGTTCAAGCTCAATTGCTTTCAGCAAATAAGGTTTTGCCTGGGGGCTTTCTCTGCCGGCAAATGCATGTCCCAGAGCATAGGGCAGCACCGCAGATTGAGGATACTTGTCCATCCAGCGCTTGTATTGATTAACAAAGGCTGTATCTTCTTTGGCACCCCACCTGGTAAATCCCGAAACCTTCAGGTATTGCTCGTGAAGCTGCAAGTTATTGGGATCATTATTTATAGAATCCGCTAGCTTTTTCATCATGAGTTCCTTGTCCTGACCACCTTCCTGAGCCATGGATGGCTGCGCAACGAGGATGGTTAGAAACAGTAACCATGTACTATTCTTGAAAAAAGAATTCATAACAAACTTGTTTTACGTGTTAGTAGGTGTTTTGGTTAATTTGTCCCCGGCTTGCATCCATTTCCACCCCATTAATGGGAACGGCATAGCGCTTGCTGCCCGAGGGAAGGGTGTAATTTTCTATTACATTGACATCTACTGTTCCCACCCCTACTTTATAGAATGTGCGCTGGATAGTTACATCGTCTGCCGCATAATCGTTTACACTAAACCGGCGAATGTCAAACCACCGCATGGCAAAAGGCATTTCGCGTCTTCTTTCTTCAAGTACTTTTTTAATGGCGTCATCTTTATCCGTTGCCGTAAGAAGAGTGGACGTTTGCAATCTCTGATCCTGCAATGTTTTCAGTGTTTGCATAGCTCCGCCTATATCGGATTTGCGTGCCTGCACTTCAGCCTTATTCAGCAGCACTTCAGCAATCGTAGGCCCTGTGGGGATGTACCGTCCGTCGTTAAAAAACGAATACCGAGCCAACGAAGGATTAATCACAGAAAACCGGCGGCCACCGTTTTCCATCATCAGCCATTTATAGCGCAGATCATTTTGTTTGTCGAACAACGACATTAAGGCGTTGCTGGGAAGCCACCACTGACTGGAAGTATAAGAATACCGGGCATAGTAAAACTCCTTCCAATATAGGAATTGTGCCGTCGCCCAGTCATTAAACTCACTGTAAGCCAAAGAGGCGGATGGATTGGTGTACGAAGCAACGTTTCCCGGCTTCATGGCTTTATAGTCAAATAGCTGAACCGCTTGCGTTTCAAGCGCTTTGTTGGCGTTGTCGAGGCTTTTGTCATAATTACCCAGGAAGAGGTGATACCTGCTTAAAAAGGCCTGTACTGCTTTTTGGCTTACCCGCCAGGTTTTGCGTGGATCCACTTCCTGCACGGGTGTTTTTGCCGCCTCCGCTAAATCGGCTTCAATAAATGCATAGGTTTCTTTTAGACTGGCCCGGGAAAGCGCCTCAGTGTAATCAACGCTTTTCTTGAGAGGTAGTCCCGGAGCATTTTCATTTGCCTGGCTATAAGGCAGGCAATAATGATTGGCCAGTAACCAGTAGCTGTAGGCCCTAATAAAATGGGCATCGGCCTTTACCTTCGCTTTGTCAGATTCATTTCCGGAAACCTTGTCCAGATAAGATAAAATGAGATTGGCAGTAAATATCTTTTTATACTCTCCGTTCCATAATGGATCCGCGGCCAAACCTACAAGTTGATCTACATTGAAAACATAGCTGTACAAGTTTTCGACGCTCCATCTGACCGGATAGTTCTTATAGGCATCGAGCGGTATTTCGGTATCGTCCGTAGAATAGGCCGCCGTAGCGTTGTTGCCATCATAGGTAAAAGCCGTAGCATTATTAATTAACGCTTCCAACTGTTCAACGGTTTGAATGGTTGTTTGCTTTTTGGGCTCTTCCGACAGATATTTTTTGCACCCCAGGCTGCTGAATAATATAAGACCGCCTGCTATAAAGTATTTGAACATTTTCATGTGATAATTGCTTTAAAATTTAAGATTTACACCCAGCATATAGGTAGTTACCGGCCTATTGCTACCAGGCAGCCAGTCCGGGTTGTAGCCTTTTGAATTGGCTTTCCATACCATGCCCAGATCTCTTACCTGTGCAAAGACTTTTAAATTGTTCATGCGGACAGCCTTTGCCATTTTTTCCGGAAGATTGTATTCCAGGTCTATCTCCTTACACTCGATATAAGAAGAACTTTCTACCAGCCCGCTTAAATACGGCGTGTACCTATCCCACAAATAGGTTTGGGTTTCCTTTGGCCTGGCGAATTCCGGAATATTCGGATCGCCCGCATACACATCAGCAACATACTTATCCACAAAGGTTTTGGATGACCCGATGGTTGTGGCAAAATTGAAAGTAGGATTACGGTAAAGCCCTCCCATTTTACCAACAAACAAAACGATAAGATTAAAGTTGTAGGCGCTGATTTGATTCATCCAGCCCAGTGTGTGCGGCGGAACAGTGGTACCCTCATAATTCAAAAACTGAAGCCCAAGCCCTCTGTTATGCAGAGCTGCATCGTTAAAAGTGCTTGGAGCACCCTTAGGTCCGGCTACATGTGGCACACCATCGATCATTCCCAAATAGGTGTACGAATAAACGGAACCCACAGGCCGGCCTTCCACAAAGGCGCCCCCGATCATATCGTAGGCGTACAGCGCCGGAAAGTACAGCTCATTAATGCGATTCCAGTTATATGCATATGTCAGCGACGTACGGTATCCCACACCCCTGGCGAGCTGCGCCTGAGTGCCCAATTCTACTTCTATACCCCGGTTAATGATTTCGGCGTTGTTAAAGCGTTGACTGGTGGTGCCGCTGGCTGCCGGCAGCGCCACTGTACCCATGATGTTTGAACCTAGTCGGTTATACAAATCAATTTTACCATTCAGTTTATTCTTGAAAAGGGCAAAATCAAATCCGAGATTGGTAGTAGTGGTTCTTTCCCAGCTCAAAAACGGGTTGCCATTATCTGTTATAGAAGCCGTAATGGTACCAGTAGTGGCGCTAATGGCGCTGGCCACACTTATCAGGGTTTTGGGGGAAGTAGATTTTTCAACATTCCCGTTTTTCCCATACGTTAAACGCATGCTCAGCCTGTCAACGAAATCAACACCGTCCATAAAGGCTTCCCGCTTAACATTCCACATACCCCCTATCGACCAAAGCGGCGCCCAGCGCAATTTGGGATCGTCTGTAATGAAGTTTGATGCATCATTTCGTATGCTTCCCGAAAGCGTATATTTTGAATTATAGGTGTACGACGCATTTCCATAGTAAGAAACATACTTATCCAACCCCCAGCCAAGAGCAGTATTGCCGCCGGCAAGTGAAGTAACGGTAGATCCCGTAAAGTTTTTGAACTGATCTACTGAGCTGCCGTATCCATATTGCGGCACTGTAGACTGAAGCTTCTCGGGGAAATAACCATACGCATAAGGATTGGTCTTGCTCGTGGAGAGATACCTGGATACTTCCATGCCGACAATAGCGGCTATCTGATGCTTGCTGGTAATATATTGATTAAGATTTAACTGGTTCCGGATTACATAGCTTTCCAGGTCCGAATTGCTGCTTCGTAAAATACCGCCTTTGGGCAAAAAGTTCTTACCTACAACCTTGGTAGTGTTATCATACTCTACGTTCTGATTTATCAGATTGCGAACGTAGAACGTTTCCTCACTATCATAATTTTCGTTATTAATCCGGCGCTTTTCATATTGAATCTTTGAATCGAAATTCAGTCCTTTTAAAATCTTGAGATTAATTCCTCCCTGGAGCCTGGCGCTTATATCTTCGCTTTTATACGACCTCCCGTTCACCTCGCGGAGCAGGTTGTAACTCCAGTCAGCATAGGGGAACTTAGTCAATGGCAGAAGCGCCATTTGCTCGCGGTTCCAGGTGTTCAGGTTTACGCCGTAGCTCCCATCGGGGTTTAGTAATGTTTCGTACGGCGATAACTGTTGTAAATTACCGACTTCAGCACCGCTGGTCTCTGTCTTTTTATACTGCACATTTGCCCCGAAGCTAATCTGCAGGAAATCGGTCGCCTGGTATTGGTTGTTGAAATTTAACAGAAAACGATCATAGCCTCTTTTCTTAAATCCTTCTTTTCTGTTTTCATATAGTAAGGAACCGTAGGAAAGGCTTTTGGTTGTAGCAGACGAAAGGCTCAGATTAAACTGATTTAAAATACCGCGCTGCATCAGTAAATCCTTTATTTGTTGGCGGTTGCTGATCCGGCTTAAACTGTCCAGGCTCATGTTCATTTGCTCTGCGGTAATTTGCCCGTTTTTATTGGCGAACATCAACTCCTGGGCAAGGGTCAGGGATTTACCGATTTCTGTAAACGATCGTGCGTATGGATTGAAAAACCATTCCTTTTCCCAGGCCAGTCGTTCATAGCGAATTTGCTCCGCAGAACCTGCCTGCGTCATAACCTGGTCCAAATCAATCATAGATGACACCCGTGTAAACGCATTCACTTCAATATTTACTTTCTCCTTACCTATCTTAGGTTTTTTGGTAGTAACCACGATCACTCCATTTGCCGAACGGGCACCCCATATTGAAGCGGCCGAAGCATCTTTTAATATAGTAATGGATTCAACATCATTTGGATTGATATCGGAAAAATCGCTGCCTGTTACCGGGAAGCCATCCACCACCACCAACGGCTGCGTGTTGGCATACAGCGAACTGGTTCCCCGAACGAGAAAGTTCACACTCCCGTCCAAATTCTCTTTAGCCTGCAAGCCAGCTACCACGCCCTGCAAAGCTGTAGACAGGTTTGACACAGGCCGCTTCGACAGAATATCCTGTCCAATCATGTCAAAAGATCCGGCGGCCCGTTCCTTGGAAATTGTTTGGTAACCTGTGCTTGCGGTGATTGTGATTTCCTCACCCTGGCTTATTTTTCCTTTTAAGACTATTGTCCCCAAATTGGTCTTCCCGTTCACCTTTAGCTCGTGCTGCTCAACATTGACACCGCTAAAGACCAACGTTACATTATCAGTTATGACGGACAAGGTAAAAAAGCCATTTTCGTTGCTGGTTGTTCCCTGCTTGCTCCCTTTAACCATAATTGTCACACCGCCAATTGGCTCTCCCTTCTCGTTTACTACCCGGCCTTGCACATCAACAGGTGGCAAAGATTGAGTAACCGGTTCGATAGCAGTGGAAGCCGCTTGATACCCCTCTCTTCCCTTTTCCTTCACCACCACCGTCTTCCCCACAATACTATACGTCAGGGGCTGTTCGTCAAATATCTGGCCCAGCACCTGCTCCAATTCGGCATTGCGGACCTTAATACTCACATTGTTTGCTTTTTCCAGGTCGTTATCCGAGTAAAAAAAAGAATACCCACTCTGCTTTTTGATCTCATGGAATATTGTTTTCAAGGGCAAATCATGGCCCGAAATGGAAATCCGCTGGCCATAGCCGGCAGCCCCAACCTGCATACAGGCAAAAAATAGGAGAATAGTGGTTAGCTTCATTACCAAAAATGTTTTGGTTTTTAAAAAACCGGCCCCCCGCTCCTTAAAAGAACAGGCTCCGGCTCTACAAAGAGCAGTCAATAGCATAACTTTGGTTTGTTGAGTTGAGTAATAAAGATCCAGTCGAGTTTTTATGAAAGACTCAGTTCGCCGGTAGTGTTGCAGCACTCCGGCTTTTTTGTCTCCGTTATTTTGGTTGCACCATAATTTTTTTTCCGTTAATTATAAAATTCACCTTGCCGGTAGCTTCGAAAATCTTCAGGAGCTGCGAAATATTTTCTGAACGGGGCAAGCCGCCCGAAAACGTTTCGTTGATCTTTCCCCGGTACTCCACATCTACATCATACCAGCGGGCTGCCTGGCGCAGGATGGTTTCTATATCTGCTCTGTTAAAAACGAACAACCCGTTTTTCCAGGCCATTACCTGCTCCACATCCACGTTGTTTGTGGTTTGCAGTTTGTGGCTGGTGGTTTGCAGCTGCGCCTGCTGACCGGGCTTGAGCACCGCTTCCTGGGTGCCGCTGCGCACCCGTACACTGCCTTCCAGCAAGGTGGTTTTAACGAATGGCTCATCGCTGTAGCTGTTGATGTTAAAATGCGTGCCCAAGACCTGCACCTCCATGTCGTTTACCTGAACATGAAAGGGGGTTGCGGCATCATGCGCTACTTCAAAATAGCCTTCTCCGGTCAACTCCACCCGTCTTTCCTTGCCGGCAAAAGCCGTGGGAAACCTCAATGAGGAAGCCGCATTGAGCCAGACCTGGGTACCGTCAGCCAGCACCAGCTGGTATTGCCCGCCTCTGGGCGTGGTGATCGTATTGTAGGTTAAGGCGGAGGCAGAGGGTGAGGAAGAGGGCTGATAGGCCAATCTGCCACCATCCAGCTTAATCACAGTTACATTTCCCTGTTTGGTGAGGGCGCCGTTTTCGGCCGAATCCAAGATCACTTTTCGGCCATCGGCCAGGGTCAGAACAGCTTTATCCCCACCCGGGACAATGTCCTGCACTTTCGGACCAACCGCAGTCTCACGTCTCACATCTGACGTCTCACGGCTATAAAACCACAAACCAAAAACCAGAAACAATACCGCTGCCGCGGCTGCCCACCATCTTCGGTAGAAAGATCCTGGCCGGACCAGAACTGTGCCACCCGGCATATTATCTGCCGTCCCCTGAATGGATTGTTGTACACGATCCCAAACCTCCGCTGCATCCGTAGCTTCCGCCGTTATCCGGCGCACCGCCAACAGAGCCCTCAGTTCCGTTTCGGCTTCTTGCAAAGCCTTTAAATTGGACGGCTGCTGGCTAATATAGGACCGCCAGAAACGGTCGGCCGCCGGCGTTTGGTACTTGATCCATTCAATAAAAAATGCATCCTCTAAAAACTGGTCCGCACGGTACGATTCATATTTGTTTTCCATCGCCATCTTGTTTACACCATAAATAGCCTTGGTCCCAGTCTGGACACCCAAGTAGTTTTTTTTACCCCACGAAGGGCAAAGTTTTTTTGATTTTTTTTCGAAGAAAAAGCCGGTTACAACAACGCAAAGAGTTCCGACTTTGCAAACAGAAGCAAAAGCAAAAGGGATGAATCCGAAAGATGCAGGATCTGGCGCAGCCCCTCCAGGCCCCTCGCCGTTAATTTATAGGTAGCTTTTACCGTAATGTTCATAACCGCCGCTATTTCTTCATAATCCAGCTCCTCGAAATAGCGCAGGTAAATCACTTCCTTCTGGCGCGGCGTTAGCTGGTTCAGCGCCTCCATCAGCTTTTGCACCTGCCGGGTGCGGGTTTCATTCCGCACAAAATCAGCCTCCACGGAAAACACCATTTCAAAAGGCAGTTGTTCCGCCGTTCCCAAAAACTTCACCCGGTTATTTCGTTTAAGCCTGTTGTATAAATTGGTGCGCAGCGACACCAGCAGATAGGAGCGAATGGCCCGCACATCCCCCAAATTGGATTTGCTGTTCCAGAGTTTTACAAAAAGATCATGAATGCCATCTTTCACCAGCTCCCGGTCCCCCACAAGTCGCATTCCATACTCATACAAAGGCTGGAAATGATGAAAATAGATGGCTTGAAACGAATCGATCTCACCTCGCTTAAAAGATTGCCATAAAGATGGATCCTCGTCCGCAACCTTTATCATACATAGCAGTTTAATAGCGCAAAAACAAGCAATTTACAATTTTATCCCTTAAGGACCTGCAACGAAAGAAAACACCCCCGTATTGAAAAACCCCGTTAACGCTGGAAGACAGCAATATCTGCCTGATTGAAAGACGTCTATGAAAAAAAGAACCGGGCCACCCAAACACACTGTCCCTCCTTACTCCCAACTACATTCTTTGAGGGATGATAATCTCAAAAAAGGATTTGTCGTGAGTGCGCAGGAGCCGAAGAAAATTTTCCTGGCATAGCCTCTGAATTCAGTGATGCGGACCACTGTCGTGACAGCAGGATTTGGTTTAAAATGGTTACAAACAGGCCTGGAAAATAGAAGAAGGAAAAGGCAGAAAAACCGTAAGCTTACGGTAATTGTTTTGCAAAAAGGGGGATTGGTTTTGCAGTTAACGTAAATAAAGAAAAGATGCTGCAGTCTGTGGTTCGGGCTTTTCGCCCATGAAGTTATTACTTGACTGCCTTTTGCATATATACCTTTAAGTGGGCTCTTTAAAAGACGGTGGTGTCCCGATAGCCATTGGGGAGGGTTCGGTGTCATCCCTCCTGATGAATCAATTGTTTTTTTCCCTAAGCTCCAATCGTACCGGTCTGCACCGCTCCGGCCCGCTGGTAGTGCGCAAAGATCACGCCGCTTGGGGTAACAGTACTTGCGGCTAAGGTAAATGCGGCCGGGATGGGACCACCGGCAAACAATTTTTTTCCCTTCCCCAGGGTCAAGGGATGAATCATGAGCCAGAGCTCGTCCACTAAATCATTTTTGAGTAGAAGTTGAACGAGCTCGCCGCTGCCCCAAACCCGAATGTCCGAACCAACTGAATGTTTGAGCTGTTTGATGTCTGCCAGGCTGCTCAGAAATACGGAGTTGCTCCAATCCGATTGTTGCCTGATTGTGGACAGGACGTATTTGGTCACCTCATTGATCCCCGGCCAATTGTTTGCATGCTCGGGCCAGTAGGCCTCCCAGATCTCAAAGGTTTTTCTGCCCAAGAGAAGGTCTGCCGGTTTCATCAGCTGCTGCATCACCTCACCCGAAACTTCGTCATCATAAGGGGCCACCCAACCGCCGTATTCGAAACCGCCGGACCTGTCTTCCCCGGCTCCACCAGGCGCCTGCATGACGCCATCTAATGTAATAAACGAGAGGACGATTATTTTTCTCATGGTATTTTATCTCCTCCTGGAGTTTAATTTTCAAAGCTTCTTCAAAATGGGTTTGTTACAATACCGCCGGAATGCCTCAGTCGGGTAGGCAAATCTCGTCCGGAATACGCCGCTGTACGGGGTGTGCATGCGCCAATTTGAGGGCTGATAGCGGCAAGACTGAGAGCAATGCCGGTTGAAAGTTGCGTGAGCTTACACTAACCCATAAGCAGGCGCCACCGATTCCCTTCCTCTAAAAGCAGCTATTGTTTTTCGGTGTTTAACAGTTCGCCCAATCAGATTGTCGCTGCGCTTATACAACCTGACCAATCGAACTTGCACAACACCTACGAGCTGCGCAAAATCTTCTCCATCTTCCGGCCCTTCGCCAACTCATCCACCAGCTTATCCAAATACCGAACCTGCTGCGTCAAGGAGTCTTCGATCTCTTCGACCCGGTACCCGCAGATCACTCCGGTAATGAGGTGCGCATTGGGGTGGAGCGAAGCCTGTTGGAAGAAGATTTCAAAAGTTGCTTTTTCTTTTATTAGTTCCTGCAGCTTCTGGTTGTCGAAGCCGGTTAGCCACTCGATGACCTGATGCAATTCGTCCTTTGTTCTGCCTTTTTTTTCAACTTTGGCCAGATAGTGGGGATAGACCGAGGCAAAGGTCATTTTTGCGATGCGCTGATCGTGATTGCTTGTATTTTTCATACCATATGGTTTAACAATAACCCTTCATTTCAACCGCTCCAATTGTCCTTTTCTTTTTACAATGTTTTTATAGTCCCATTGTATTTCTCTTGATTTTTGCAGCCAGCGTTTTAAATCAGTCGCTTCAATTTCGGAAACGGCATTGTAGAAGACAGAAGCATCTTTAAACTTTTGCCCTCTTACGCTTAAAGCATCCTCTTCAAAATCCGCTCCGCTCCAAAACATCAGCCGTATTCCGGCTTTTTGTTTGCTGTAGCCAACAATGGGGTTGCCGTCTAAAAACCAAACCGGGTGGGCGTGCCAAATCTTGCTTTCGGCTTCGGCCAGTTCGTTGTCAATGATTGCCGCAAGCCGGTCGCAAATCTCCTTGTCGTCCCGGGTTTGCTTGTCGTTGTATGCTTTAACTTCTTTGTTCATATCTGTTCGGATGGTGTTGTCCTGTACTTCTGTCGTTTAACATTGACGGCTTGGCGTTGTGATTTTATTCTGTGTTCCGTCTGTCCGCAACCGAAGCCGAATGATGAACTAATGTACATGTTTTATTCTACTGCTCAATAGCGTCTTGTCACCGATGTAATTGACTTGCTGAGCCGTGAGGGAAAACGAAAAAAGCAGGGTATAAACTTTCATAAAGGGAATACGATAAGCAACTTGTACGTGCCTTTGTGATGCCCCAACACTAACCCTTAACCTCCACCCTTCTCCCTGCCTTCGCCCTACCTACTCCCACCTGAGTTCATGAAACAGGGTACAGAAAGGCTAGCTTCCCAGGCATAGCCTTAGTCTTCTGAATGAAGCGGGAACAAAATTTTTCTTTAAAAAAATGGAGGCAAAAGGCCTTCTCTTTCAATTCGTAACGATGGTTTTTTAAAAGCCAATAAGGGATAAGCAAAAAATATTTTAGGGAAAACACTTGCAATAAAGAAATACACTTACTATGTTTGCCTTACCAATCCTTCGAAAAGCTATCAAGCATAATCGTACCGGCTATCTGCTCCACACTACTCTGTTTAGCATATCCCTGTGCTGTTATTGCTTCTCCTAAAACTCCATTATCGTTTCGGTTGACTCCTCTGGATGACCTTATCATTTCCAATACCTTCTAAAAGCCTGTTTCCCTTTACAAGCCATTTTTCTCTTCCAAATCCCTTGATAAAGCTTCTTCTTTATCCAGTATTTCTATGGGCCAGAATCATTATTCAAACCCTAAGAAATGAAACATATCTACTCCGTACTCACTGCTCTGGCAGTATGTCTTTCCGTGTCTGTATCAGCACAAGTTGCTGAAACTTTTGAAAATCCTCTGCCTGCGGGCTGGAGGACCAGCAATACAAACCTGGCAAATCCAGGCATCAACCAAAAAAGCATTTCCTTTACCAACAACGGCACATCCACACTGGAAACGCCTTTCCTGGATTTCAATACAGGGGCTTTCACTATTTCATTGAATTATGCTTTGACAGAGTCCCTGAAAGGCAACGGCAAAAACCGGAGTTTTCAAATTGGCTACCAGAATAAAACAGGAGCTTTTGTCGGTCTGACAGGCAATATTGCTGTAACTGCAGCTACTTCCAAATTGTATACCCAAACCTTTTCAATACCCAATGGCGTTTACAGAATTGTGATAAAAGGATTTGCTGACGGATCAAACGAACAGGTTTTAATAGACAACTTATCTATCAACGCCAATTTTCATTATGCAGGCCCTTCTTATGCAAACAGCGCCCCTACGGCCGTAAACGATTTGTTTTTCCCGGTAACGCCAACTACGGTGGTTAGCGGCAATGTAACCTTGAACGATACGGATCCGAACGCAGGCGAAGCTGTAACCAATGCCGTACTGGTCACCGCTCCTTTGGCGGCCGAGGGCAACCTGGTATTTAATGCAGACGGCAGTTTTACTTTTACCCCTGCACCCGGTTTCACCGGCGGCCTGGTCAGCTTTACGTACAGGGCAATCGACAATGGCTATGAGCCGGCTACTTCTGCCAATACAGCAACGGTGCGGCTCAACTATCCTATAGGTGCCCCTCCAATCCTGCTGCCGGTAAAACTGGTCAGCTTTAATGGTTCGGTTAATAAAAACAGAACGCAGTTGGAGTGGCTGGTAGCCGAAAACGAAACCGCTAAAACTTTTGAAGTGCAAAAAAGTACCAACGGAACCGACTTTACCACGGTGGCGATAATCCACGGCACCCAAAAATCCGGCAACGAAACTTACACATTTACCGAAACCATTTCATCTACAAGGGTATTGTACCGCCTGAAGATGTACGATCAGGATTCCAAAGCCGAATACTCAAAAGTTCTGGCCTTTAATACCGGCAACGTTTCGGCAACATCGCTTAAGGTATTGACCAACCCGGTAAAAGACAAACTGGTAATCAGCTTTACCCAGGAAACCAGCGAGGTAGCACAGGTGACCATATACGATAATCAGGGACGCATCATGCAAAAGCAAAACCTGAACGCTTACCAGGGTGTAAATACCCATACCATTGCTTTGAACGGCAGCTACCGGTCCGGCCTGTACATTGTGGAGCTGGTAACCCGTTCAGGAAAGCTTTCCGAAAAAATTATTTACAGCAACCAATACTAAACACAAACAGCCCTTAACCGGGCTGTCCTTTCCCTTTTTAAAACCCAATCCGTTGTAAAACCGATCGAGCATTCCGGGGAGCCTGATTTGAGATGCTTCAAATTAAACCTTGAGAAATGAAAAAGATCTGTACCATTTTCCTAACGGCCACCTGCTGGCTTAGCGCCCATACCCAGGCGATACTTAATGAAGTGTACGCCATTCCGGGCAGCGCCAGGCAGGAATTCTTTGAATTTTTTAACAACACACCTGCTCCTGTTTCCATGGACAACTACACCGTTGTTACCTATTTTGAAACAGGGGGACAAAAAGGATTTTACGTAATGGACCTGCCCGCAGTTACCATAAGCCCCAGGGGTTATTTTGTCGGCTCTTCCTCCCTTCCGTTTAATTACCAGGGAGTGAACAACAGCACCAACTCGGTGTTTAGCTGGAACGACCTAGGCTTCCTGGCAGCCCATAACGGCTACCTGAGAAAATGGGTGCTGGGCACGACCGTAGCGGCGGCAATTGATGGCAATGCCCATTACGACCTGGCGCCCATACCTGCCGGTTTCAATGATTTCTTTAACCGGATTGGCGGCAGTGGGGCCACCTATAACGTTTTTGTGTATCAAAACGGGCTGCTCAAAAATATCTTCCTGGGCGGCACCGGCGGCAATGCTTTTTTGCCTACCTATATAACCGGCCTGCCCAGCCTTTTTGTAGACATGGCGGGATCGGTACCCGATTTCACCATCAACTTTTCTTCTTACACCAACGCCAATCCCGAATATGTAACCGAAGACGCTGGCTCCGACAACGGCTACATCCGGGCCAGGGATGGTTACTGCAATAGTTGGAAAAAATCCAGCTCCCAGGTAAACCATACCCCCATGACAACCAATGGAGGACTCAGTTCGACCATACCCAAAGAAATCAGTGTTTCGGCAGCCATTACACCCGGCAATGCAGTATCCGGCTCCACCGTAAACTATGATGTGGTTGCGGGACCGGCCAACGAATTCCCCGTCACCCTCTATGTCTATTTGGACAACGGAACGGTTCGGGGACAGTTGGACGCGAACGACACCTTTCTGGAAAGCAAAATCGAAACCACTGTTAGCGACGGGGCTTTCAGCACCACCTTTCACCCCTACAATGCCAACATCCTTGTTCAGGCCATGACCAGTGCGGGTTGCATCGACAACATCATGTTCATCCCAAACACCTCTGTCTTGCCTGTTAAACTGGTTTCCTTTGAAGCCCAACGGACAGAGCAGGGAACTGCCGTAAAATGGACGGTTGCCGAAAACGAATCGGGCCACTATTTTGAGTTGGAAAAAAGCACGGACGGCAGAAGCTTTATAAAAATAAACGGCACCGGCGCCACTCATAAGGCCGGCACGGAAAGCTACAGCCTTACCGATTTTCATGTTTCTGCTTCCGCTTATTACAGAATTAAAATCATAGACAAAACAGGAAAAAACACCTACTCGGATATTTCCTTTGTGGAAGGCAAAGCCACGGCAGGCCAAAGCATTTCCTTGATTGCCAACCCTGTTGAATCTTATCTGACTTTCCAGTACGCAGCCTCTGCTGCGGGAACGGCAGCAATCAAGATCTACAACTTATCGGGAGCCACAGTGCTGACCCAAAAAATAAGCCTGACCAAGGGCTACAACAACATCACCATTGCCACAGATGGAAAATTTTACGCAGGCGCTTACATTTTGGAACTAGTGAACAACACAGAAAACAGCCGTACGAAATTCATCAAGCGCTGATCAACTTTTTTTCGGTACGGATTATAGACACGAAGGCCCCTTTCCAGGGGCTTTCCTGCTTTTGAGAAGGTAGCTGATCTGCCTTCCGCCGCTCAACTCCTTCCAATATAATCCTGCAGCGACCGCACGTACTGTTCAAAAGCTTCAACGCCCTTCGGCGTTACCTTGCAAATGGTTTGGGGATAGTTATCCTTGAATTGTTTGATCACCTCGATGTAGCCGGCATCTTTTAATTTTTGAATCTGCACACTGAGGTTGCCCGCGGTGGCAGCCGTCTTTTCTTTGATAAAGGTGAACTCGGCCTCCTTTACGCTGATCAGCAAAGACATGACGGCCAGCCGTAGCTGAGAATGCAATATGGGGTCCAGATCTTTAAACACGTTCGGCTACTTTAGTCCTGCTACGCAACTTTTTAAATTCACTACTGGCAATATGGCCGGGAATGATGTACCCGCAAAGTACGGCTGCGGCATGCAGCAACATCACCCCTTCAAATGTTTGTACAAACAAAGCTGCAAAACCCAGGCCCCAGGTAAGGTAGGCAGCCACAACGGAAGGCCTAAAATTTAAGGCGCTGCCATAGATCAGAATCCAAAAAGCATAGAGATTGATCAGCAGCGGAAAACCAATCAAAGGAGACAAATGAACGTTGATGGCAACAATGATGAACAGCAGGCTGATAAAAAAGCCCACATTCAATCTATGGAACAAATCCTTGGTATAGGTTTTCACCCTTTTGGTTTTTTGGAAAAACAAAAAGGCAATGCTCCGGTACAACATCCAGGCGAGGGTGACCCCGCCAAACACATTCCAGAAAAAATACGTGCCGTACCACTGAACACGCAGGTTCATAACCGTGAACACCGAGGCCAAAAAAAGCATCCACCCCCAAACGATCCACCCCCTTCCATCGTCCTTTTGTTCTTTTTTGGCCGTTTGTATCATTTGCTGAATGATGAACCAACTTTCCCGTTCGGTTATTTGTTTTTCTTCCATAAGATCAATTGTTGTTTGAACGCAATAAGTGCCCGGGAATAATGTAACTGGTGAGAATGGCGGCAGCCGCCATCAACAACTGGTAGTCATAATCCACATACACGCACACAACAGCCAATACCCAATTGAAGATGCCGCCGATGATCAAGGGCGGAAACTGCAGGATCTTTCCTGAAATAAACGTTCCCAAACCATAAAACAAAATATAAAAGGGCCAGGCGTTGGCCCAGCCGCCTTTGGTGTTGGTAATGATCCAGGCCAACACAATCAAACCAATGCCGATGCCCGTCCACACATAACTCATGCTCTCACCCACATAGGTTTTTACAGAATGCTTTTTCTGCGTACGCACTGCATACACAACGGAAACAACAATGGTGGGAATGGTAATGAGCCAGACCAGGTAGTGGTGCCGGTACTGCAACACCACTTTTAAAAAAAACTGACCAAGGATGGCGATAAACGTAACCCAGCCCCAAAGCAAAAAATAAATGCTGTTTTTACTCAGCTTGGCTTTTGTTTTGGCGATCATGGCCTGTATGAGGTGCAGGCTTTCCTGCGGCGTGAAATTTCCTTCCATGAAAAAAAATTTATCCCCGCAAGGCAACCCTCCGGGGATGTGATGAGCGCAAATTTATTGAACCTGGCTTAAGAAATATTGTGCCGTGCCGCGGCCCCAGTTGGGGTCAATGGCACTGGCCGGCTTGAAGGCCTCGTATTTTTTGAGCGCTTCTTCAAATAATTTTTTGGCTTCTTCTTTACTGCCGCCGTACTGCTCGGGTGTAAAAAATTTGTCCTGTCCTTCCAGCAAATAAACCCTGGGGTTGTCGGGGTTTAATTTTTTGGCTGTTTCCAATGCCTGTTGGGCCAGCGGGCCGTACTGCATATAACGGGTTGAAGGGTCAACCATCATGCGCAGGGAGGCTACCATTTTTTTAACAGGGTATATTTCCGAATTATTCTGGCTCAACGCCTCTGCCTTCCCAACCAATTGCTCGGCCTTGTCTGCCATAAGATCCAGCTTTTGCAATTCGGCCGGATTGCCCTGGTTCTTTACAAAAATCAGGTTGCCGGCATTGACCTGTGCCAGGGCAGCATAGTAATACGGCTGCCATTGGGTTTTCTCGGCATCGGCAATCCGTTCAAAGGAAGCGGAGAGGTCCCTCAAGGCCTCGGCATTGAACAGGGTATCAACGGCTGCCACTTTCTCCTGCATGGCTTTCAGATACTTGTCGCTTTGTGCAAACGAAGGGAGCATTCCCAAAAAGAGTGCAAAAAATAAAAAGGCTTTTTTCATATCTGCTGTTTTAAAGTTTTGAATGGGTTTGTGTGGTTAAAAAACGGGTTTATAAATTGCTGTTGATCACCTCCTGTGTGCGGTCGACACCAAAGCTGAAGAAAGCACCGATGTACACAAAGGTTTTTGTGGGCGGCATGATCGCTTCCTTGCGCAAACCATGGTACGAATAATTGTACCCAAACACCTGCTTGTTGCCCAACACATTGGTCACCGAAAAAACAAACACGGTAAACTGGTTCGCACCCTTTCTAAAAATATTGGGCAGGTAATTAACGCTCAGGCTCAGGCTGTGGTAATCGATGGTTCGCCCCTGATCGTAGAGTTGAAATTTGCCGGCTGCATCGTTGTAGCGAATGTTGTAATAGGGGCGGCCCGAGGCATACTGGTAATTGGCGTTGAACTGGGTTTTCAAGGCCCCCATAAATTTCTTCACCACCAGGTTGGCCGTATGCCGGGCGGCAAAAGCGGGTTCGATTTCTGCAGGATAATTTAAAAAATCCCTTTTGGTATCCAGGTAGGAATAAGACACCCAGTAATCAAAATTCTTGATGGTCTTTTTATCCCGCCAAAACAATTCAAAGCCTTTGGCATAACCGTAACCGTTATTGGAATGGCCGCTTTCCTGGTGGTTGGCAATGGCTGTTTTCAACAGGTTGTCGTATTTTTTGTAAAACACCTCTGCCCGAAACGTGGTCAGCAGGGAGGCTTTTTGATATTGGGCGATATAATGCGTGGCTTTTGCAAAGGTCAAATCGTTCACCGCAGGCAAGTACTTTCTTTCGGGGCTTTGATAAAAAATGCCATAAGCCAAAGAAGCCTGCGCTTCTGCCCCTACTTTGTACGCCACCGAGACCCGCGGCGCTAAATTGAACCGGGCCAAGAGGGCGGAGTGCTCCATCCTCCCGCCAAATTTGGCAGCCAGGTCGTTGGTCAGGTACACATCGGCCTCGCCAAAGGTGGAAAAGATATTTTCTTTTACATGGTTCGGATATTCATTTCCGTTATACAAGGTATAGTCGGCCTTGTCGTTGCTGTAGTTGTATTCGCCTCCGAACCGCAGGGCACTCAGGCCCCGGAGCCTTCTTTCAAAAACCGCCTTGGCGTTGAAATAATCCCCCCGGGCATCCAACAAAAAGTTTTTGTACTCCAATCCTTCCAGCACCACTCCGCTGTTCTGGGCGTCCTGCATGCTGCCCCGAATCTTGTCTTTGTTGTTGGTATAGGAAACACCGGCGTTCAGTTTCCAGTACGTTCCCAGCCGCTCCCTCCAGGATAGGTTGTGGTACATGTTGAAATTTTTCAGATCAAAGGCCTCTTTGTATCCCAACGTATCCAAACTGGGGTTGCGAACGCTCAATTGGTTGTGACTGAAATAGCCATAATATTTCAGGATGCCGCTGGTGGAGGTTTTGATGCGGAAATTGGCATCGCCGGTATGAAACTCCGGCATGTGGAAATAATC
>JAEVYV010000022.1 GCA_023392575.1 Bacteroidota bacterium
GGCGTATACCTTGTACATATAGTCCCGTTCCTCATCCGTTACCATTTCCAGGGTTAGTTCATCGTGGTTGCGTAAAAACATGGCCCACTGGCAGGTTTCGGGTATGGGAGGCGTTTGGTCAAAAATATCGGTGATGGGGTAGCGGTCTTCCCGCTGCAGGGCCATGAACATTCGGGGCATGACGGGAAAATGATAGTTCATGTGGCATTCATCGCCATCGCCAAAATAAGAAGCCGAGTCTTCCGGCCACATATTGGCTTCGGCCAGAAAAACAGTGCCGGGATATTTTTCATCAATATGAGCCCGCAGCTTTTTTAAAAAAGCATGTGTTTCGGGCAGGTTTTCGCCATTGGTGCCTTCCCGTTCAAACAGATAGGGGACGGCATCGAGGCGAAAGCCATCCACGCCCATGTCGCACCAATAATCCAGGATTTTAAAAATTTCCTGTTGCACAAGCGGGTTGTCGTAATTCAGATCGGGCTGGTGGTGAAAAAACCGGTGCCAGTAATATTGTTGGGCAACCGGGTCCCAGGTCCAGTTGGAGGTTTCAAAATCTTTAAAAATGATGCGCACATCTTTATACTGTTTCGGGTTGTCGGTCCATACGTAAAAATTCCTTTCCGGCGATCCTTTGGGAGCCCGCCGGGCCTGATGAAACCAGGGGTGCTGATCGGAGGTGTGGTTGATGACCAGCTCGGTAATCACCTTTAGTTCTCGTTTGTGCGCTTCATCCAAAAATTGTTTAAACTCCTCTATAGTGCCGTAGGAGGGGTTAATGGAATAATAATCGGCAATGTCGTAGCCATCATCTTTTAAAGGAGAGGGGTAAAATGGAAGCAGCCAAATGGCGGTAATCCCCAGCTCCTGCAGATAGTCCAGCTTGCCCATCAAACCACCAAAATCGCCTATGCCATCGCTGTTGCTGTCGCTAAAGGCTTTTATATGAAGTTCGTAAATGATGGCATCTTTGTACCAATGCAATTTATCGTCTAGTACGCTTCTGTTTTTTGTCATCATCCCGGCGTTGTTTTTTTCCAATTTACTCTTCATAATTAGTGTGCCATATATGTGGGTACACTTTCCATAAATGAAAGGATACTCTTATTTGTAAAAAATATATATAAAACTGTAAAGCATTTGCATTGCTTTCCTGAAACTCCTGTTTTATCTTGCCTCCAATGAAACTTACCGATTTTAATCTTTTAGACGAAATAGCCCAGGCCGAAGCGCTTTTAAATCACGGTGTTTTAGTGGCGGAAAGAATTTACAAAGAATTTACCATCTTCCTTTATCAGATCAATCAGTTTTATGTAGAAGTATATTATCACAACAAGTTCACCATGATCCAGGGTTTTCGGGGTTTTGAAAGCCTCGCGGCGCTGGAACCCTACCTCGAAGAAATTGATATTACCCCGCTCCAAAGCCGATAGGGATATTTTCTAATCAGATTCTAATGAAGAAAATCGTGGCTCGTCGGGCTGAAACAAGTGCATAACGATTAATTTCAATAGAAGAGTTTTTCTTCCGTATATTTAAATTTTATAAATAAGCATGCGCAAAAACGATTTTGTCTATTCCAACAGTTCCGAGCCGCACCGCATCCGCACCAAGCAGATCTTGAAGCAACATCCCGATGTGCGCAAATTGATCGGAAAAAATCCCACAACCTTTTTATTTATTGTTTTATTGGTAGGCCTGCAAATCAGCGGCGCCTGGTGGTTGGCCGATAAATCGTGGTGGCTGATTTTGGCAGCGGCTTATTTTGTGGGGGCGTTTATTGACCACGCCCTTTTTGTGATGATCCACGAATGTGCCCACCGCCTGATTTTTAAAAACCAGGCCGCCAACCGGCTGGCGGGTATTTTAGCCAATATCCCCCAGGTGTTTCCCAGTTCGGTTTCCTTTGAACGCTATCACATCAAGCATCATTCGTTCCAGGGCGTGCACGAACTGGATGCCGATCTGCCCAACCGTTGGGAGGCCCGCCTGATAAACAATTATTTTGTTGGAAAAGCCATTTGGTTTTTGTTTTATCCGTTCTTTCAGGCCTTTCGGGTGGCAAGGTTAAAAGAAATCAAGCCCTTTGACGGCTGGATTGCGCTAAACTGGGCGGTTCAAATTTTATTTGTTGCCGCTGTCTGGTATTTTTTAGGCGTAAAGGCTGTGGTGTTTTTAACGGCAAGTTTTTTCTTTTCGGTGGGCCTGCACCCCTTGGGCGGCCGCTGGATACAGGAGCATTACCTGACGCATGGCGAACAGGAAACGTACAGTTATTACGGGCCTCTGAATGCAGTGGCTTTTAATGTGGGGTATCACAACGAGCACCACGATTTTCCCTCTGTGCCCTGGAACAAACTGCCCCAGCTCAAAAGCACGGCGCCGGCATTCTACGATTCCTTGGCCTCTCATAAATCGTGGACCAAATTGTGGTTGCGCTTTTTGTTTGACAGAGAAATCTCCTTATGGTCAAGAGTGGTGCGTAAAAACAGGGGCAAGGTTCCTTTGGTTGACGTATCCACTCCCGATGTGGAAATGATTGCGGCCGGCAATGCTGAAAAAATAGCGGTTTAAAACCCTGTGTGCAATAAAAAAGGAACGCTACGGCCTCAGTACAGTTGAGGTGAAATTTTCATTGTGGTTAAATACGTAATCGCCCGGTTGGAGCCGGGCGATTGTTTTGTTTGCCGCGATGCTCTTTTCTTTCAGGCAAACCTTATTTGCAATTACTAAGACCGGCTTTGATCAGATTCTTTGAAATTTTGCAGAAGCGTTTGGAGAAATCTCAATGCGAAGAACGGGCCGCAGAATGCTTGGCTGCAAGGAGCTTTTTACTCTTGGAAAAGCTAATGGTTCAGCCTTATGGCATAATATTTTAACTGCGATGCTTAAATCTTTATTATGAGTGACGATAAAAATTTAAGAGGTGGTCAGGACCGCTCCAGGGTGGCCGGTCTGGAAGATTATGAAGTAAGACATATAGCTGAAAAGTTTGGTATTTCTGCAGAAGAGGTTCGCTGGATAATAGAGCGGGTAGGGAACAGCAGAGAAAAAATAGAGGAAGAACTGAAAGGCAAAAAAAGCGGCCGATAGGAAAGCTTTGCTGTTTGATCTAAAAAGCATAAGCCGGCAAATGGTCGGTTACAAAAACAAACCTCCGCGGAGGTTTGTTTCGGGTAAATACTAAGATGATTTTTGCGGAGTTTACTCCATTTCGCGGCGGTCTGTACTGCTTTTACTGCGACTGCCTTTTGAGTTTTGCCCGCCTTTCCGGCCGGCTTGTCTGGCTTCTTCGGCACTCCACTCGTGTGCTACACCCTGGCGGTGTGCGGCGCGGCCGCCTTCACTGGCAATTTGTCTTTGCCTTTCCGGGTGCATGGCGGCAAAACCACGACGGCTTTTTTGACCAGACTCCTGGTTGTTTCTTTGATCGCTACCTTCCATAATCAAACGTTTAATGTTTTGAAATTAAGATTGTAAAAGAGGAGTTCTGTAGGGTTGGGAAGAGTAAAAGACTGGCAAAAAAAAACATGCCTGTGCCCAGGCTTTTATTTTTTCTGCGAAAGAACGCCGGTTTCCCCTGGTATTTTGAAGTCCAATGCTGTTCTTTCGAGTAATCACCTCTACATTCTGGACCTGTAAGGACCAACTCAACAATAATGCACATGAGTCCTAACCCCTGTTTTAAAAATTGCTTTAAATCAGGTGTGAACAAAATTTTATCTGTGAAAGGGGGTGGCTAACTGCACCCATTCATTTTTGATAGAGCAAACATCACAAAGCCCTCCATAGAAACCCGTAGGAAGGATTAGAAAATCGTTTGATTTGGGTGAACTGCATCCCCCAAACCAATTATTTTTTACTTTGCGGGCTTTAAACCACCCTTTCCATGCGGATATCGTATTTGATCTTCCTGAGCTTTACGTTTATCATCCTTCTGTTTTCCATAACCACCTTTATCAATTTCAGGCAGGCAGAGAAAGTAAAGGAAAACTCCGATTATGTATCCCTTTCTTCCAACATCGTTCGCAATGCCAACCGCTTTCAGCGAAACATTATCAACATGGTAAGCGGTTTAAGGGGGTTTTTGCTGACGGGGGAAAACTATTTTTTGCAGTCTTATGACTCCGCGGCTTTGGAAAACAAAACCATTTTGGATGAGCTTTTCGCCATCCTCCCCGATACTTCTCTGCAATATAACCTGGTCAAAGAGATTGAAGGGTTGCACAACGAATGGACCAATGAGTTCACCGGTCCGTTGCGCCAGGCCAAGATCAATGCAGAAGCATCGGATAAAAACCTCAGTTATTTCAACAAATTGTACAAGGAAAAAATGTACATCAGCAATGAAAGTACCCTCAATATAGCCCTGCAGCAGAAATTAAGAGAGTTCATTAACCTGGAGTACGAAAACCGCACAAGCCGGCGGGACAAGCTCTCAGAGCTGGTGCAAAAAACCAAAACCATTTCCTTTACGCTGACCAGCTTTTCTGTGGTCATGGCTTTGTTTGTGGTGGGCTTTCTTACCTACCGCATTTCCAATCGCATCACCAAAATGGTAAAAATGGCAGATAGCATTGCGGCCGGCAATTACGAAGTGCATACCGAGGAAACCGGTAAGGATGAATTAAGCGGATTGGCCCGTTCGCTGAATTATATGGCCAAAGTGCTTTCGTTTAATATATCGGAGTTGAAACGAAAAAACCAGGAACTTGATCAGTTCGCTCACATTGTTTCGCATGATATGAAGGCGCCGCTTCGGGGAATTGATAACGTGGTTACCTGGATCGAAGAAGACCACGAAGCGGAACTGTCTCCCAAAGTGAGTGATTATCTTCAGCTGATCAAGGGCCGGGTAAAAAGGGGGGAGAACATGATCCAGGGGCTTTTATCCTATGCCCGTATTGGAAAGGAAAAAAACCTTCACGAAAAAGTGGCCGTGGGAGCCCTGATTGAAGAAGTGCTGGAAAATTTTGCCGCAAGGCCGGGGATGAAAATTTCGGTATCGCCGGATTTGCCTGTACTTTATACCGAAAAGCTTCCCCTGTTTCAAATTTTCTCGAACCTTATTGGCAACGCCATGAAGTATAACCAAAAAGAAGAAGGCGTGATTTCCATCTACCACAAAGAGCACCCCAGTCATTGGGAGTTTTTTGTGCAGGACAACGGCCCGGGCATCAGCAAGAATTATCATGAAAAAATATTTATGATTTTTCAAACGCTGCAAGAAAGGGATAGCTTTGAAAGCACGGGGGTGGGGCTGGCCATTGTGAAAAAAATACTGGAGTCACGAAACGAAAACATAAAGCTTTCATCAGAAACCGGAAAGGGGTCTGTTTTTTCTTTTACCTGGAAAAAATATAATGTATGAGTAAGATTAGTACAATTTTGTTAGTGGAAGATGACCAGCTGGATGCTATGGACATCAAGCGTTCTTTGGACAAACTGAATGTTTTTTACAAGCTGGTGGTGGCCAAAAACGGCGAGGAGGCCCTGGATATCTTAAAGGGCAGCCATCAAACAAAGCTGGACGCCCTGCCCGATATCATTTTAATTGACATTAACATGCCCCGCATGAATGGTTTGGAGTTTTTGCACATACTTAGGGAAACGCCTGAATGGAAGGGCATTAAGTGCTTTATGATCACCACTTCGGACGAAAAGGTGGACCGCGAAGCCGCAAAGCAACTTGGCATATCGGGCTATATTGTAAAGCCCTTCAAGATCAATAATACGTCCTCCATTGATTCTTTCAATCTGATGATCGACCTAATGAATATGAAGGCTTAAAGGAACTAATGCCGGGATGGATGGATTTTCATCGTTATGTTTATACATTAACAGATGAATGCTCGTCGTTTCAAAAATTAAACGATTTTTGCCCCTTTCATATTTAAACACTTACAAGAACGTGGCGGTTATTATTGGTTTTTTTGTTCTTCATTGGTATTTGTCCCTTTTTGCACAATCGTTTTTTCACCATCGGTATGCCGCACACGGCGCCTTTAGCATGAGCAAGGGGTGGGAGCGTTTCTTTTTTATTTTTTCGTATATCACCCAGGGATCCTCTTATATGAGCCCCAGGGTGTACGGCATCATGCACCGTATACACCATGCCTATACCGATACTGAACTGGATCCGCATTCGCCTTCCTACGATAAAAACCTGGTTGCCATGATGTGGCGGACCAGTGTGACCTATGTGGGCATTCTGCGAAACCGCACAGAGGTAGAGGCCAGGTTTACCAAAAATGTTCCGGAATGGACCCGCTTCGACCTGTGGGGCAATACCTGGTGGTCGCGGATTTTGTGGAGCGGCGTATATGTTTGGTTTTATGTGGCTTTTGCCCCTTCTGCCTGGTGGTATTTGTTAATTCCCCTGCATATTCTGATGGGGCCCATACATGGGGTGATCATTAACTGGTTTGCACACAAATACGGTGGTATAAATTTTGAAACAGATAACACATCACGTAATTTATTTAAGGTAGACTTGCTTATGTTGGGTGAAGGATATCACAACAACCACCATAAATTTCCTTCCCGCAGCAATTTTGCGATAAAAAAAGGCGAGTTTGACCCCATTTATCCCGTGGTTGTTTTGCTCCATAAATTAAAGGTCATACAGATCGGAAAAGCAAAACCGGCGACGGTGGAACCCTAACGTTATCAGGCTATTTAGATTTTTATTGATAAGCTTTTCTCAAAAAGCATAGTAGTGTATGAGTACTTATTTTTCCAAAGTGATCAAGGCTGGAGAACGGCAACGAGAGTTTAATTTCCGCCAGTTGTCCAACGGCGCCGACATGAAGTATCATGTTGATGTGCCGGACGATAAAGGCAACCGCATTATTTTCCAGATGTACAAAAATGCGGATGGGAAATGGAAGACCTCTGCCTCCGTATTGCCTTTGTGGATCCACAACGCAGAAGATATTTTGAGCGATGTAATTGCCGCTCAAATGCTGGAAGAACAAACCGTTAAAAGGAAATGACCTGCTTGCAGGTCTTGGGCAAAGCGGCTTATGCGGCCGTTGTTTTGTGTTAAGCTGAAGGCGATCAATGTTTTCAGGAAGCTTTCTATTTTTTTTTCCGACCTTGGGCCAGGAAAGGCCGTTGCTTGGTTTTTCAGGTTTGAAGCAGGGCCCTACATAAAGGCGGCATACCTTCCGTTGATAAAGTATTGTTCTTTTACCGACTGGGGTGTGCTCCAATCCAGGGACAAAATAGCCCGGATGGAAGCCACAAGATCGTTGTAATTGGAGGGTTTTATGAAAAAAAGGTCGGCGCCCATTTCGTATGCCGTATCGATATTGGCCGGGCGGGAGGTGCTTGAGAAAATAACGATAGGAATAGACTGCAGGTCGGGATTGGTTTTGATCTCGGTAAGACATTCCAACCCATTTTTGCTGGGCATATCCAGATCCAAAAAAATAAAGTCGGGTACGTAATGCTTTAACAAGGCCAGCAGGGCATCGCCGTCTTCTACAATGCTGAGGTTTACCGAAGGCGCAATATCATTCAGGGCATCCTTAAAAAAATCATGATCATCCAGATCGTCATCCGCAAGAATGATGGAGCTGATGGGTTGTTGATTTTTCGGATCAACATTTGTCATGGCTAAGGGTTTATCGGGTTAGGGTTAACAATAGGTCGTTGCAAAATTAGGGGTTTGAAAAGAATGGCCTGTGAATTTCCCATTCAAGGACGGCTTGCAGCGCAAGTTTTATTCCCCGGTGCCGCTTGATAAGAGCATACCCTTAGCTTCATTCAGTCTGCCGGTGGTTTTGAAAAAGACCGTATAGGGATGCACTTTCTTGCTGCACGATTTGTCATCCGAACCAAAGCTGACGCAACTTTTTTCCAGGCGCTTTCTCAACTCCTTACTTATCTATTAATTCGGGCATATAGTCTGGCTCCTGAACGGGTTGGGCTTAATTGAAAAACGCGGAGGCGTCGGCGTTATACCTTTACGTTCTGTAACCGCTTTATAAAATCCAATCATGATCCTCAGTGAGTTTAAGTACCAGAACAAGCAAATAAAAAAACAAATTTTATTTGAGCAGGGAGTGTACCTGGCCCATCGGCCCGAGGGAGCTTTTATTGTTTTCTTATTTCAGATCGACGCTTTTTACGTTGAGGTTTACCTGGATCGCGAAGAGGGGGAAATTGGGTATATGAAGGGTTTTACCTCCCCGAAAGATTTGGATCCTTATCTCCCAAACATTGATATATCCGAACTTTTGTTGCTTTGCTAAATGCAAAAAAGGGCCTTCAGATGAAGGCCCTTTTTTTGACTGGTTACCCGGCAAATTAT
>JAEVYV010000167.1 GCA_023392575.1 Bacteroidota bacterium
AAGCATCCCAATCCGGCGTGTTGATGGGGGCGCCCAGGTTGACCGGGTCACTCCATTTGGTCCAGCTTTCGTCCAGGCGTTTGGCCATCCAGATGTCGTTGTCGCCCAGGCCGCCGGGGCGGTTGGAACTAAAATAAAGGGTAACGCCATCCGCCGCCAGGTAGGGCGTCATTTCGTCGTAGTCCCGAAGGTTGATCTTTTTGCCCAGGCTTTTGGGTTCGGTCCAGGTGCCGTTGGATTCCAGAAAGCAAACGTAAATATCGTTGTTGTAGTCGCCCTTTTTTTCGGACATGTATAACAGTAAGGTGCGGCCGTCGTGGGCCATGGTGGCGCCGTTTTGCCTTCCGTTGTCGTACTTGTGGTAGTTTTTGATCTTCAGCATTTCGGGCGGACTCCAGCGGCCACTGGCCGTGCGGTGGCTCATGCTCACTCCGTTGCCGTAATAATCGCCGTTGATAAAGGCATTGCGGATGAGGATGCGGTTATTGTCCGGCGAAATCCAGTACACCGCGTTGTAGTTATAGGTGTTGAGCGGATAGCCCATGTGCACGGCTTCGCTCCATTTGCCAAAAGTATCGCGGTGGGAGTACCAGATATCCTGCGAGTTGCGCACCGAATTGTATTTGGTATTGAGGGGATGGTTTTCGCAAATAAAAAACAAGTGGTTGCCGTCGGCGGAAATGGTGGGACGCAGTTCAGCCAGTTCGGAATTCACCTTCCATCCCAGGTTTTCGATTTTAATGATGGTGCCTTCTTTAATGATATTTTCTTTCTGGGCCACCAGAGTGCCCGAGGAGTCGGTTGATGGTTGCGCTGTGGCGCAGCGGATGCCTGCAGCCAGAATAAAAAAGCAAATTGCCTTTTTCATGGGTTTGGATTTTGGGTGTAAAATAAGGAGGAATTAACCCTTTTCAAAGCACGGTTATGTCGGGGTGGCCAGCGTCAAAAAAGCTATTTTGGGCAAAGTGCTGGGCTGGCTTTGCTTTGCCGCGATCAAGAACGGCTCAGTTTTTGAGTTTTCGAGGCAAAATCTTTTATGCGTTTATGGGCGATGGATATTGAAATGTTGCAGCGACTCTATGAAGAGCACGCCAGCCATTTGCAGCAAAAACTGTTGCAGGGCGTTGCGTGGCGGAAGGTAGCCCGCCACCGCAAGAAGGTCGCCAAGCTGTCCTCGATTATTTATAAAAAACTCAATCAGGCAGGAAGCGCCCATCCGGCGGAACATGAGGTGCGGTGAGTGAGCTTTCGTCCGTTCTTTTTTGATTCGTTTGCAGCCTTTCGTTATATCTATTGTTTTGAAAGGCTTTGGGTGCCACACCAACAAACAATCCCGACACGGGGCCAGGATTGTTTGTGTTTTTAAAATCTAATCCGCACTTATATTTTCTTCAGCACTTCGTTTCGCACCAGGGCATAGCCTGCGTTGTTAAAATTATAGTGGGCAATTTCCTTGTACAGGGCTGTGGCCTTATCCTTTTTCCCGGTGGCTTCGTAAGCTTTGGCCAGCCAGTATTTATTGTACATGTCCTGCATATTGGTTTGGGCAAAATGCTCTGCTGCTTTTTTATAATTTTTTTGCTGGTAGCTGATGTAACCCATCAGCGCTTCGTAGCCTTCCAGTTTGCGGGGATTTTGAATGGGCTCCAGCGTGGTTTTCATTTCATCGGCCTTGGTAAGGGCGTTCATAAAATCGTTTTCCATGGCATTGGCAATGCCTTTCCAGTAAAGCATGGTGCTTTTTTGGGTGCGGCGGGCCTCATCGGTTCCTATGGAATTGCCGATTTCTTCGGACAGCGGCGCCATTGCGTCAATGATGCTCTGCAGTTTTTGCGCATCGTTCATGTGAAAAGCCACCAGGGCAGCCGTGCTCAGTAATTCGTATTTGGAGGAGGTGCCTTGCGTGGCATCCGTCATATTGGTTTGGTCGGCTGCATCCATCAGCATGTCCAGGGCTTTGGCGGGCTCGTTCTGATACAAATAGGTAAAGGCTATCATTTGTTGGGCGTTGGCGGGGCTTACATCCAGCTTGCCTGCCTGTTCATAGTCGGTGCGGGCCTTGTCGTAATCGCCCAGGTAGGTATTGGCATGCCCTCTTTTATAAAAGCCATCGGGAGCCTGGGGATCGGTTTCGATTGCCTTGGCGTAATTATCGCGGGCCTTTTGCATGTTGTTCTCCGCCCGGTAGGCATCGCCCAACAGGATATAGGCAGAGATGTTGGGTTGCAGGGTAACCAGTTTGGTGGCGGTTTCCTCGGCCTTTGCCAGATCCCTTGGTTCATCAAATAAATACGAGTTGGTAAGTACCATGTAACTCATGGGCCATGTGGGCTCCAGGGAAATGGCTTTTTGAAAATTCTGCCGGGCCTGCAAATAATCTTTTCGCTCCTGAAAACTTTCACCTAGATACACATAAGAGCGGGCCATCTGCGGAAAGAGCGACACCATTTTCCGGGCAGCAGCCAGCCGGGCATTGGCATCATCGGTTAAAAAAGAAGCCGTGTACTCGTAAAACAGTTTTTCCCAATCGCTGGCGGTGCTCAGGTTTTCTTTGGCCTTTTTCAGGTTGCTGGCGAACTCCTGCGGGGTAGTGGCATAGGTGGCCCTGTACACATAGGCAATGGCTAGTTTGGGGTCTTGTTCAATGGCTTTTTGAAAAGCTTCCCGGGCTTTTCTGTTTTCGCCCAGGTCGCTGTACTTCAGGCCTTCGCTAAAAGAAGATTTTGCTTCGTTGGAGGAGGTGGTGAAAAGCAGACCGGTTACTTTTTCCTGCGGGTGTGCCGCAAGGCCTGCAAATAAAAGAGAGAAGAGTAATAAAGACAGAAAGATCTGTTTCATAAAAAATGGTTTAAGGAGTGTAAAAAGCGGGGCGGAGTGATGGGTTTTGGTAGAGTAGTAACGGAGCCGTAACAAGTGAAGCTGATTTAAAGGTACAGAATTGAAAACAGCTTCGGGGAACTAATTGGGACAGGCTGTTTTGACTGTCTGGATAAAAGGCGAAGGACCGGTTTTGGTGGCGCCGGTTTTCTCTGGCGGACCGGTTTCAGAGTGGATGAAGCATATTTAAACTGGCTCAAATATTGTTTTGAAAAAAATATGGAGAACTACAGATTAAAACTGGAAGCACCCTGGGAGGAAGTAAAGGAAATGCTCAAGGAGGTGAATCAGGAACTTACAGATGAGGATTTGGAATACGAGCCGGACCATGAAAAGGAAATGCTGGAAAGGCTGGCCCGAAAAATGAACAAGGATGTTCCGGCCGTAAAGGCCTGGATTGAAAGTGTTTCGTTTAACCGGGGTTTGGCTTATTGATCTTTAGCTAGTGCAACTCTCCGGAATGTTGCCCCGATTAATGTTTGCAGGCGCCAGCCTGCAGGGGCTCAAAATATTTATGTTTTGGTATTGAAATCCTGTTTCCTTCCACAGATTGGCTGTCGGCCTGTTTTAAAAGCTTGAAAACCTTTTCCTGCCGTTCATTTGGAGTGTTCACTGGAACAAGTGAAGCAACAGTCTTAAGCCAAAGCCCCATCTGATTTTTCCGGATTTTTCTTGCTTGTTCTTTGGGAAGAAGTATCATTGCATCCGTGAGTCAAAATCATTCTCCCATCCGAACCGTAGATGTGACCCGTTATGT
>JAEVYV010000182.1 GCA_023392575.1 Bacteroidota bacterium
GTAGATGCTCTGGTCGTCATCGCCCACCACAAAGAGGTTGGGGCTTTCTTCCTGCCAGTAACTTACCAGCAACTCCACCAGTTTGTTCTGGGCACCGCTGGTATCCTGGTATTCATCCACCAAAAAAAACTGGTATTGCTCCTGGTAATGGGCCAGCACATCGGCGTTGGTTTCAAACACACCAATCACCCAGTTGATCATGTCGTCAAAATCATAACGCTGTTTGTTTTTAAGGATTTGCTGGTAAAGCGGAAAGGCCTGCACGGCGGCTTTGAGCTTTTGCATTTTTTCGATTTCCTTGCGCCCTTCTACGGTGAGTTCTACAATGCCTTTTTTAAATTTGATCTTATTATAAAATGTGGCAGGAATGATTTCTGCCACGTACTCGTCAATTTTTTTAAGCAGAAATTCGGTGGTCCATCCTTCCCGTTTCATCACCCCAAAAAGATCCCGCAGCGAGTTGGCCTCAAAATACGCATCAGTTTTAAACCGTTTGAGCGGATTGTCGTTGTCAAAGGAATCGATCAGCTCCATCAGACATTGCACCTGCTCCAGTTCGTTAATGGGCTGCAATTCTTTTTTATGAAACAGATGCATGTTTTGCTGAATGACCATGTTGCAAAACGAATGAAAGGAGTGGATGTGCACACTATACGCATCCGGACCGATCATGGTCAGCAGGCGTTTGCGCATGGCCAGCACGCCGGCATCTGTGTAGGTGAGGCAAAGTATGTTGGAGGGCAGCACATCGGTCTCCAACAAAATCTTGCCGATCCGCACACTCAGGATCTGGGTTTTTCCCGTACCGGGGCCCGCCACAACCATTACGGGACCATAAATTTTATCAACAGCCTGTTTTTGCTGTTCGTTTAGTTTGTTGTATGCTTCCTGGAATGTTTGCAGTAGTTTTTCTTGCTGTAGGGACATAAGCTCAAAGGTAGCCCGGATTTGCTATAGTTTTTAGCATTGTGGAAAAGAGGAAAAAAGTTGGCATTACCGAAGCCAGAGGCCCATCGCGGCCTTCTGGATTACACTTGTGTATAAACCGGAAGGCATGACCGGAGCTTATCCGCTCCACTTAAACTTCGCCTATATTTGAATTTCACAAGCTTCTCTGATCAACTACATTCTCTCGTGCTATGAACCGAATTGACCGGCTGTTTGGAATACTCACGTTTCTGCAATCAAAAAAGTACGTGCCGGCTGAAGCCATTGCCGATAAGTTTACCATTAGCGTCCGCACGGTTTACCGCGATATAAAAGCATTGAACGAGCAGGGCATCCCGGTTAGTTTTGAACAACACAAGGGTTATTTTATTGTTCCCGGTTATTTTCTGCCCCCGGTTTCCTTTACCTCGGAACAAGCGGCAGCCCTGCTGCTGATGGAAACCATGGTGCATGGCTTTGCCGATAAATCAATCCAGGCACACTATTCGGCGGCCTTACATAAAATAAAAGCGGTGTTGCGGACCTCGCAAAAAGAAAAGCTGGAAGTGCTGACCCACCACATGCGGTTTCAGTTGCCGGCGCGGATCAAAAACGATTTTGAATATTTATCGGCCATCCAGGAAGCCATTTCGTCTAAAACGATTGTGGACATGGGCTATCAAAATAACAGAGAGGAACTGAGCCAGCGAAGGGTAGAACCGATAGGCCTGGTGTTCTATGCTTTTAGCTGGCATATGATCGGCTGGTGCCATTTGCGAAAAGAGTACCGCGATTTTAAGGTAGTCCGTATCCGTGCGCTAAAAAATACAGCGCAACCGTTTACCAAAAAAGATCACATCGCCCTCAACGATTATATGCCCTTACTTCCCGTGAATTATTAAAAAATTTTCTTTTTGTTTTTACACTGCCATAGGGTTGACAGTGGCTGCCGGTTTCTTTGTGTCAAAATCAAGATTATGAACATTATTGAATTGTTATCTCAGGAACTGGAAAAAGAAGCAGCCACCACCCGCAAGATGCTGGAAAGGGTACCGGCAGACAAATTCAGCTGGAAACCGCACGAAAAAAGTATGAGCCTGCAGGTGCTGGCTACGCATTTGGCAGAACTTCCGGGCTGGATCAGCATGACACTTGCCACCAATGAACTGGACTTTGCCAATAGTCCTTACCAGCCGGTGGTAGTACATACTACAAAAGAACTGGTAGAATATTTTGAAAAATCATTAGCAGAAGGAAGACAATCTTTAGCTACGGCTACCGAAGAGCAGCTATTACCCAACTGGACCCTGCGCAACGGCGACCAGATCCACAGCGTTTCCACCAAATATGAAGTGATCCGGATGTCTCTTGCCCAGATGATTCACCACCGGGCACAGCTGGGCGTTTTTCTGCGCCTGCTAAACATCCCCATCCCCGGCAGCTACGGTCCCAGTGCTGATGAAATGAATTTTTAATGCTGTAGAAAGCACCTCCTGGTTGGGAGGTGCTTTCTTTATTTAAAAAAAGCAGGGGTAAGCTTTTTGATGGTGGTAACACAAATGTAGAACGATGAAAAGCAAAGCTCACCTCAAGTCACACCCCCTGCATCCCATACTGGTTGCCTTTCCCATTGCCTTTTTTATTGGTGCCCTCATGTTTGACCTGTTATCGGTGATAACCGGCAACAGTCATTTTTGGCAAACCGGCTATCACCTGGCCATTGCGGGCATTGTGGGTGCGGTGCTGGCGGCGGTGCCCGGAGCCATTGATTATTTTTATTCGGTTCCCCCTCAAAGCACGGCGAAAAAAAGGGCCACCAAACATGCCCTGCTCAATGTTACCAACCTGATTCTTTTTGTTTTTGTTGTTTACTACCGGCAAAACAACCCGGCCGAAAGCCTGGTTGTCGTGGCGCTGGAAGCAGTCGGCGTGGTTCTTTTGTCCATTGCCGGTTGGATGGGCGGTACTCTGGTACACCGCAACCAAATTGGCATTGACCACCGGTATGCCGAAGCTGGGAAATGGAACGAAGCCTATGTAGACGCTTCTAATGGAAGAATACAAGTGGCGCTAAGCGATGAATTAAAACTAAACGGGATGAAGCTGGTGCATGTAAACAAAAAACGCATTGTCATTGGCAAAACCGAAAATGGCTTTGTGGCCTTCAGCGACCATTGCACCCACCGCGGCGGCTCCCTGGCCGATGGCGCACTGATTTGCGGCACGGTTCAATGTCCCTGGCACGGTTCGCAATTTGATGTAGAAACAGGAAATGTAAAAGCCGGTCCCGCCAAAGAAAAAATAACCACCCACCGCATCGAACAAGAGGAGGGCCGGATTTTTTTACTGCTCTAAACCCAACAAATTTCGTTAGCTCCCGAGATGGCCGGTGAAAAAAATTTGGCTTGCTTCTATTCAAATACCATTTCACCAGGTTGAACACCGCTCCGGTTCAATTCATGCGCCACATTGTGCAATTCATCAGCTTGCACTTCTTTCCTGCAGGCACAGCCGCTAACATTGCAGTGCATTCAGTACCCGGCGAAGAGAAATTAGTGCATGCCAAACTCCCGGCACTAGCTTTTTCCGGAGCTGGTCATTTTTAACCATACAAACTTTTTTATGAAAAAATTACTGTGCGCAGCAGCAGGAGCTGCCTTATTGTTTACTGCTTGTAAGAAAGACGATACCGACAAGCCCAACCCGGGAAATGGAAGCGGCAATACCAAGGTCTTAAAAAAACTGACCAAAACAGAGGACGGCCAAACAACCGTTTACAATTTTACCTATGACGCCAACGGACGCTTAACCTCCTACAAAAGCACCGACAACACCGAACAACTGGTTTTTACGTACGACGGCTCGGGCAATGTGGTTAAGGTAGAAGAAGATGATGCCGATTTTAAAGTGGTATATACCTATACATACAACAACGGCAAACCGGTTTCCGGAACGTTTAAAAGCTGGGAGAAAAACGGAACTGCACTCGGTGATTTGATAGAAGACGATATTCTGACCTATACGCTTGAAAACGACCTGGTGACGAAAATCCATCTGAACATGACCCAGGATGGCGAAGAAGTGGATTTCAAGCTTAGCTATACCAATGGCAACCTGACCAAGGTAGAAACGGTGGGAAGCGATTTTTATTCTGCGGCCTTTGTTTACGGCACCAAAAAGGCCCCCTTCCCCAAACTGTCAAAATATGTGCTGGACCATGCCGGTTTTTCCCTCCAGTTCTTTGCCAAAAACGAAATGCTTTCCGCCACTTATGATTTTCCCGGAACGCTGTTGGACAGAACCATTACCACCCAATACACCTACGATGCGGCCGGCTATCCCTTAACCGCAAACGATGGGGAAACACAATTTAAGTTTGAATACCAGTAATGCCTGACCGCTAAGCTTTTAAACGAGACCGGCGGCCCGATGG
>JAEVYV010000295.1 GCA_023392575.1 Bacteroidota bacterium
GTGCTGTACCCCCAGTTGAATGGCCTCCTGTAACTCCTGAAACTCCTAACTGGTGGGAATTTTAATCGAAAATTCTTAAATCTTTAAAAGGTTTTCTATATTTGGCCCAAAACCAAAACTATAGAAAACCTTTTTGTTTATTTAGCACTTTATTCAGACCTACTGCCTGTTTTACTGTTCCTAATCTTTTTTCCTAGAATAAAAAAAGAGAAAGTAATTTGGGTATTAGTGTTATATCTTTTATTTGATTTTTTTGCGAATCTTAGCCTTCTTTATGTCATCCCTTTAAGTTTCCACAATTATATCTACCCCATTTTCACTTTTGCAGAATCGCTGTTTTTCGCAGGCTTTTTTTATGCCATTATAAAAAAACAAACCTTAAAAAAGCAGGTTGTTGCCATCACCGCTGTTTTTTCAGTTTTATTGATCGTCTATTATTATTACACTTACTTTTTTTTACAGAGCCGCCCGGTTTTAGATTCCATACCAATAGGTATTGAAACGATCCTGATATTCGTTTTTGCTTTTTTATATTTTTTTGAACAGATGAATGATACAACAGATCTGTTTATTTATAGTAAGCCTTCTTTTTGGGCTGTGTTGGGTATTTTGTTATACCTGTCCGGCTCCTTCTTCATTTATATTTTTGCCAATCAAATTGACTTTAAAGAATTGGGCAAATATTGGATCATCACCAACATTGCTTCCATCCTGAAGAATATTTTCTTTGCCATAGCCGTTTATATTCAAGCTAACCAGTCCCTCAAAAAATCATCTAAAAAAAATTATAACCCTTATCCGCCTAACTTCATAGATTCGTAACCAATGTATTTACTGCAAGCCAACCAATCCTCCATTTCCCTTGTTTTGTTTTTGGGTACCCTTGGCATGCTTGCCCTTACCATTGGTCTGATCCTGTTCATCATTTTTCACCAACGGAAGGTGATCCGCTACCAGGTGAAGCTGCAGCACCTGGAGCAGGAACAACAAAAAATCCTACTGAATGCTTCCATCCGCTTGCAGGAGGAAGAACGGCAGCGCCTGGCAGCCGACCTGCACGATGACGCCGGTCCCCTTTTGGCCACCGCCCGCCTTTATTTAAATGAAAACTTAGTCAACCAGGACAAAGCCACACAGCTCCAATCTATTTTTCAGGCCCGGCAAATACTGGATGATACCATTCAGCTGATCCGCAATATCAGCCACAACCTGATGCCGCCTACCCTTAAAAACTTTGGCCTTGAATCGGCAACCAACGACCTTTTTCAAAAAATCAGCGGTTCGGGATCCATCAACGCCAGCAGCCGCTTTCACGATTACCGCGAAAGGCTAAAGCCGGAAATTGAACTGATTGTGTTTCGAATCATCCAGGAATTGATCAACAATATTTTAAAGCACAGCAATTCCAGCTTCATCCATCTTACCCAAAACAACCACGACGACTCATTCATTCTCCGCATTCATCACGACGGAAGGGGCATTGTTCAGGCTGATTTTGAAAAGCTGAATAAGAGCAACATTGGCCTGGGGCTGAAAAATATCAGCAGCCGCTTACGGGTGGTTCAGGGAAAAATATTTTTCGAAAAAGATGCTTCCCAAACCTATTACAAGGTCACTATCGACATTCCCAAAGACGATCCCAGTGATTCGTTAGCTCTTAATGCCTAATTTTATCCCTCCTCTACTATTGCTATGGATGTTATTAAAGTGGCTATTGCCGATGATCATAAAATTTTTCGCAAAGGCGTCATTCTTTCGCTGCGTGCTTTTACCAACATCAAATTTGTGCTGGAGGCCGACAATGGTGATGACCTGCTGAACGGCATTGCGGCGGCCGACCCCGATGTGGTGCTCATGGACCTGCGCATGCCGGGAAAAGACGGCATGGAAACCACCAAGCTTTTATCCAGGCAGTACCCCAACATCCACATTATTGTATTGAGCATGTACGAAGACGAACGCTTTGTTTCGCACATGATGGAAAACGGCGCCAACGGTTATTTGCTGAAAAACGCCGAGCCGCAGGAAATCCGCAGGGCCATTATGGACGTATATGAAAAGGGCTATTACCTCAATAATTTCGTCAACCGCATCCTTTTAAAAAAAGCCCATTCCAAGCAAAAGGTCATCCCTTCCCTTAACAACGAAATCACCCTGAGCGACAAAGAACGAGATGTGCTGAAATTTATTTGCATGGAGTTTACGGCCCAGGAAATTGCGCAAAAAATGGAAATAAGCCCCCGCACGGTGGAGGCCATCAAGGACCGCCTGATGGAGCGTTTCGGAAGTAAAAACACAGCCGGCCTGGTATTTTTTGCCGTAAAAAACAATTTGGTAGATTAAAGCCACGCCGTTTCATCTCAGAACGAACGCTTGGACATCAAACCTCGAACTATAATTATCTTTGCCACATGCTAAAAATTTCAGAACGGGGGCAACACATGCCACCCTCTCCGATAAGGAAATTGGTTCCCTATGCCGAAGCAGCCAAAAAGAAAGGAATTCAGGTTTTTCACTTAAACATTGGACAACCCGACATTGAAACACCGCCCAGCATTTTGGATGCGGTGCGCCATGCCGACATCAGGGTATTGGAATACAGCCACAGCGCGGGGAATGAAAGTTACCGCCGCAAGCTGGTTCAATACTATAAAAGCGTGGGCATTAATGTAACGCACGACCAGATCCTCATTACCACCGGCGGCTCGGAAGCCATCATGTTTGGCTTTTTTACCTGCCTCAACCCCGGCGATGAAGTGATCATTCCCGAGCCTTTTTATGCCAACTACAACGGCTTTGCTGTTTCGGCAGGCGTAAAAGTGGTACCGATTACGTCCACCATCCAAACCGGCTTTGCCCTGCCCCCGATCAGTGAGTTTGAAAAGGTCATCACGCCCAAAACCAAAGCCATCATTGTTTGCAGTCCCAACAACCCCACCGGCTATTTGTACAGCCGACAGGAAATGGAAGATCTCAAAACCATTTGCCTCAAGCACAGCCTCTATTTGTTTTCCGATGAGGCATACCGGGAATTTTCCTATTCGGGCGACTATGTCAGCGCCATGCATTTGGAAGGCATGGACGAACATGTGGTTTTAATGGACACCATAAGCAAGCGGTACAGTGCCTGCGGCGCACGATTGGGTGCTTTTGTGACCAAAAACAAGGCGGTGTACGATGCGGCCATGAAGTTTGCCCAAGCCAGACTGAGCCCTCCAGGATTAGCCCAGATCATGGGCGAGGCAGCCGTGGATCTGCCGGCTTCTTATTTTGACGAACCCAAAGCAGAATATATCCAGCGCAGAAATTTACTGGTGAGCCGGTTAAATGCCATGTCCGGCGTTTTCTGCCCCAATCCCGGCGGCGCCTTTTATGCCATGGCTCAATTGCCCATTGATGATTCGGATAAGTTTTGCCAATGGTTGTTGGAGTCTTTTTCGCACAACAACAAAACCGTGATGCTGGCCCCGGCTACCGGCTTTTACGGAACACCGGGCCTGGGCAAAAACGAAGTACGCCTGGCCTATGTTTTAAACCTAAAGGACTTAAACCATGCTATGGACTGCCTGGAAAAAGCGCTGCAGGAATATCCGGGAAGAACAGAAACGCCAAGCACTAAAAATGTAAGTGCTGCAATATAATTTTTAAGGGATGCCATAGTCCAGCAGAACAAACGGACCACCGTCACTGCGGCGGCTGGGTAAAATCCTACTCATCTTTTAATTTTTAAACAGGCCCCAACTTATTGGGGCTTGTTCCTTTATGGAGCCTTCCAAAGGCATAATAATTGCAAAACCCTTTCGTAGTTGCCCTAAATAGTACACTCTTAAAAACAACCAGTTATGACAAATGAACAATACGGAAGTTGGCATGCCGACAATGAGTTTCAACCGCAGGCCGGAAGCGGCGTAATTAACGTGGGACAAGGAGAACGAATAGCCAGTGCGGCCATCGGCGCCTGGTTACTATCCTCTGGTATGAACAATCTGATAAAACATCCTGTGGGCAGTTTGGTAAAACTGGCTTTGGGTGGCGTACTGCTGTATCGCGGGGCATCGGGGCACTGTCCGCTGTATTCGAGCATGGGGAAAACAAAAGGGGTTTCCAATACTCCGGCCATTAATATCCGCACCAGCCTTATTGTCAACAAACCCAAGGACGAAGTTTATGCTTTCTGGAGGAGGCTGGAAAACCTTCCTTTGTTTATGAAACACCTGGCCTCGGTAACCGAGATCGATGCCAAGCATTCACACTGGGAAGCGATTGTTCCGGGCAACGTCGGAAGAATCAAATGGAACGCCGAGATTGTAAAAGAGGAGCCGGGTTACCTCATTGGCTGGCAGTCCATCCCTAATTCCCTGATCAATAATGCCGGCAAGGTAACTTTTCGTGATGCCGCCGGCCAGGGAACGGAGCTGGAGGTGGTCATCAGCTACCACCCGCCTGCCGGAGAAATAGGATCAGGTTTGGCCAAAGCCCTGAATCCCGTGTTTGAAAAAATGATCCGTAAGGATGTGATGAATTTTAAAGAATACATTGAGACCAAGTATAAAGGCGCTACCGAAAACATCAATCCCAATCCAAACATCATGCGCAGCGAAGCGGAAAGTGTGCACGAAGGATCGGGGTCTCAATCGGGCAACCGCTATACAAACCCATAAAACCGGTTTTAGAAACCATACGACCGGCCGCACAAATGATTGAAGTTGCGGCGGATCAATTTCAAAAAATTTTAGGGTGATGGAAGCCTTGGATCGTCATTGTTATTCCAAAGCTTCTATCACCCTACGTTTTTTCTGCATGATTTCTATCCAACTTTTTTTATAAGTGGCCAAATGAATCAGACCGACCCTGAAGTGGCCATTCCTTCTGTTTCCCATCCAGTTTTACCAAAGCCAAAAACTTCGGTCTTGTTAAAGAAGAAAAATGATTTTTGCGTAAAGGCCCGAATACTTATTTTTGCAGCCCTTTAAACACCGTTCCGTTTTAAATGGTGTAAGACAAGCAGTTCAATACTGCAGCTTTGGCGAGGTAGCTCAGCTGGTTAGAGCATCGGATTCATAACCCGAAGGTCGGCAGTTCAAGTCTGCTCCTCG
>JAEVYV010000275.1 GCA_023392575.1 Bacteroidota bacterium
ACCATATACCGTGGCCTCATCGGCGGGATCGGACGGACCTTCATAGCGGTACACAAACAGCTTTCTAAGGTCTTTGGCTGCAAACCGTTTTCCGTTCGAACCAATAATATAATTTCCATTGAACTGAAAATCGGCCGTAAACCCGTCTTTTCTAAGGAGGGCAACAGCCTCTGTAACCGTGTTGTATCCGTATTTCTTTATCATGGCATTCGTTGTTAAGGGTTAAAAATTATCGTGCTAAAAAGCAAACTCCTGTCCCAAGACAACTTTGCCCTGGAGTTTGCCAAGATTGATGCGGTCGGCCCAATGCAAAGCCCTTCTTGAAAAGCGCAAAAGACCAAATACCGGGTCGGTCGTCTCATCAAAAAAGCAAACCCGATGAATGTTGCCATTGCTCTTCTTTAATTGCAGCCATATTTTTCTAATATGGCCTTTGGCGTTTCGTTCCTTGATGATCTTTGCCGCTGCAATGGCTGTTAGCGGAATACAAACTTCTCTTTTGTCAGGTCCGCTGTGATCCACCAGCAGCAGTTTGTTATTCCTTCGGTCCAACGCCAGTATGCTATCGCCTAAAACGTCGGAATGTTCAATGGAAAGTTTATTTCGCAACACAAGCCGGTCGTAAGCTCTTGCCAGATCCAACTGCTTCTTTTTCCTGTGCTTTTCTTTACGCATCAGCCGTATGCCGTAAAAGGCAGGAAGGCTAAGCATAAAGAACATGATGATCAACTTCATATATTCAAATGTTTTAAGTGATTACAAGTGGTCTCACAAATAGACTTTTATAGGGTGAGTGGTGAATAGTCAGTGGCGAGTAAGAGCTTGTTACTCACCACTCACAAAAAGCATTTGTGCGATGGCTTCTAGTGAAATGTATTCGATACGTCAAGAACCTTAAGGGTTTTTGTCCCAACCGGTATTTTACAGCTCACTTTTTGCCCTTTGCGGCTTCCCAGCAGTGCCGCTCCGATGGGCGACATCACAGATATTTTTCTTTGTTTCACATCTGCTTTTCCGGGAGCCACCACCATCACGTCCATAATCCGGTTTTCTTTTTCATCTTTTATCGTTACCATCGAATTCAACCGGACCGTATCGGCCAGTTGTTCATTATTGTAAACCTGTTCCTTTATTTTCTGCATATCCATTATTTTAAATTGAATGATTTTGAAATTTTCTACACCGGCTAAAACCAGCACAAAGTCTTGACCACCCGACATAACTATACGGCTCCCTGAAGCCTGTTTCAAGAAACGGTTGAGCGCCTTGCCCTAACCTGGGTGACAAAATGTTCAGTGCTTTTGCGCAGGATGCTCCTTGCGTTAACCGTTTTCGGGCAGCACCACCAAGGCCTTTTTTTTAAGATTGCCTGAAATCACCCGGGAGATCATGGCCTCCCAGTCTTTGGCCCTGGATTCCAGCTGCGGGATCTCAAGAATATTATTCTCCAAATAAGTATAAAAAGGTAAACGGATGGGTCGTTTATTATCCGCAAATTCCAGTTGCAAAACAATTTTTTCCGGTGAGCCCTCCAGCCAGTGTTTTTCATCGGCGCCGGCAGCACGGTGCTTTATTCTTTTTACACCAGCGCTCTTCACTTCGTTCAGATCCACCAAAACGGCCTCGTAATTTTCTTTATCAATCCGTTTTACAAACAACAGCTTTTTGTTTATCCGGTCGAGCCCGATGGCACTGGGCCTAATTACTTCCTGTTTGGAAAATATTAGTTTGTTTTCGACTCCCAGCCGGTCGAAGTGAACGAGTAGTTCGTTCAGTTTTCTATACCGGGTTCTGTTGTTTAGTAAAACAAACAACAGGGATAAAGAAATAGCTACTGCAATAACAACCAATGCTGCAAATATGTTTGACATTTTCTATCATTTTAAGGTTAAGAAATACTTCTTCCCTGAGCAAATTCCACGCTTGCTTTTTACATGATTCAAAAGGAAGATTTAGAAAAAGGAAATGCCGCCGGCCGGAATCCGGTTATGATTTCATGAGACGCTCATGGCCCTGAATAAACCATTACTGGCAGCACCGAAAAGCAAGCCAACCCAAGCCCTACAAGGCTTTGGCTTGCGCAAATGAGTGGAAGTCCTTAAAATCCGAGAAATAGAAAAGTTGTGGGCAAAAAGGCACGATCCGGGGGAATGAACAAGTATAACAATCCCTCGTATCCAGTACGATGTACTTGACCGAACGAGTGATTGCGATATGATTCAGCGTACTTGTCATTATTGCAAACTTACGAAACCTTTCTCCTTCAGGCATATAACGATTGGTTAAAAGGGGCAAGCCTTTCGGCTGCACTGTTTTCTGCTCACATGAAGGTTTTAAACCAATGGCAATAGCCTTGATCCGGCGCAAGGTTCCTGATACGAAAATTGTTTATCATCTATTTCAGGACCACTCACCACTCTTTAGAGGAAGTACAGATACATCAGCCCTTTCGCCGATCTACTAAATTAAAGGCACATCTTGCTTTTCAATGATGCCCAGGTGGTGTATTTGATGCCCAATCAAATTGTATCCCATCGCCAGGACCGAGATTTTGTGCTTGTAGGGCGTATATCGGATACAGTGGCTTTATTTTTTCAACAGCACATAGCTGTGGGGTTGCAGCAAAATCCCATTTTGCGACAAAAGAGGCTTGTCAATTCCCATCCTGTTAAAAAGCAAAGCAAACTCTTCAAATGATGTGTCTATTCCAAAACTTAGTTTTTTCCCATCCTTGCTCCATCTGGGATTTTTGATCTCCAGCAGGCTTTCCCTCCCCGTTTGCTGCCCGCTCTTAAACTCAAAAATTTGCACACTGAACAATCGTTTCGTATCCATCGGCTCTGAAAAAACCAATTGCAGGTTAGACACATCTGCCTTTACAAAGTTCTTCTTGTCGATATCCACTAATGTTGGCTGCGACACTTTAGTCTCAATACGCTTACACCATTTTAGTAAAGGTTTGTACAAACTCTCAATTTTCACCTTTCCTTTCCTGCTGAAATAAAGTTCCGATAATTTATTTGCGAATAAATTTTGCGCAATAAAACCACGGGCAGCGTTTTGATATTGCCATTGCAACGCAATGGAATCGGCAACCTCCGGAAAATTTTCTTTAATAAAGAGGTCGTAAACCGCCCATGTCATGTATTCGTTAAAACTGTTGATGCCTGAGTAACCCGATCCTTTGTCCCATTTTTGCAGGTTGAACTTTGCGGCAATGAGGTCGGCATATTTATCGGAAATTGGATTGATATAACCGTGATCCATTTCTGTAAAAATGGAATGATTCTCAACGATTCTTGAGTTTAAATTGACTGACTGGTTCCCTAAAATCAAATCCTGGCTGATGTTGGGAAAGTCAACTGTTTTGAAGCTATCAATATCCCTGTGGCAATTTTGTCCGCCCACCAAAGGTGAAATGGCAATTACATATTCCTTCCTGCTCTCAGGTTGCGGCTTTTCGGCAATTTTATCAAGAAAAGCCTTTGACTGGCTCATGAAATAAAACTCTTTGTAGTTTGAAATAATCCTATCGTAAAAGTCAAGATGGTCTTTGTAAAACTTCCGGTAGTTCGATTTAGCAATAAAATCGTTTATCAGATCGAGATTTTTATCCACTTCCTGTGGTCCGAAAGAATTAAATGGATAGTCCCTTTTTAATTTTCCATTTTCATCAAAAGAAAAGGCATACATGTCTGTTCTGAAACCAAGGAACTTCTTCCACTCTGTCCTTGAGTAATTGGCGCTATCCAACAGCGGATGATTCTTTACCGGCTCGAAATAGCTTAAAACCTTGTCATAATAAGGCGACACTTTTTGAACATCCCATTTATCTGTTCTACCATATTGAGTGAGTGCTAAAATGATGTTCCCAAGCTCATAGCTTTCAAACATCTCAATCTTTATGTTGCTCTGCGGATAAACAGTTATCGTCGACAGGATAAAAAAACTTAAAAACAGTGCTTTCATTTACCTTGACTTTTTAGGGTATTTGTTAAACCTTAGCGGATTGGGTTTTTGCCGATGTACCAGCGTTGATATTCCATTGGCCGGGTAAGTTAGTTAAAGTTGCCAAAAGAAGAAACGATCCGACTGTTCAGGGCCTTGCTGCAAGAGCTCTTGCCACAGGCCATCGGAAGCTCTTGGAAGGGGTAGAAAGGTTGCAGACTAAGACGACCGTTCTGATGGTATAGTTTGTGGCGAACGTCTTACACCGGCTTCTGATCTTGTGTAAAGAAGATATGTTTCGCCGCAACGGATTCGCAGAACTTCATTTGATTATCCGCCAGCGATCCTGGCAGAAGAAAAGCTATTTTGCCTGCTTCATGTATTCGATAGCGCCGGAGTCCGCTTTTTTATTCATAAGCTTCAAAACAAACTTCTTCAAAAAATTGGGCGGCATTTTATATCCCTTTGCCATGCGTTTGCCCATCTCCGCGTATTCGCCTTTTTGTGCAGGGGTGGTACCCAGACCGTCAACATACCGGTTAAACATACAAAAAGCAGCCGCAATCAATACGGCGTCGTGAATTTCCTCGTCATTGGCACCGTTGGCTTTAGCCATTTCAATGTCTTCGGGTGAAACCAGCTTGCCGCTTTTTTGAACCTTCCCGGCTATTTTAAGCAGGGATTTCATTTTTTCTGAAACATCAGCCGTCTCCAAATTCTGTATTACACAACGTACTGTTTCTCCACCATCATTTAAATGCACATTGGCCGCAGCCGAATGGGATAAATGACAAAACTCGCAGTCGTTCAAATAGGATACATACGAAGCAATCAGTTCCCGCTCCCCTTTCGTTAATGGTGAGGCTTCAATTAATAATGCGTTTGCTAAATTGGACAGTGCATTACCCGTGTTGTTTTTATAAAACAGCAACTCGACGATTCCCGGCTGGCTTATGCCAGTGTGTATATAGGCCATCCAAGTAAGTTTTACTAAATATAATTTTTAATTTGAATTTGCACAACCTCCGGCAGAACGTAGCTCCGTGCCGGTGGCCAAAACGTTGGGGCTTAAAAGCACAAACCCCACCGATAAACGGGGGGTGTGCCATCAGGGAGTACGTATGGTGTTGGGACAAAGCAAAAGTATGCGGCGCTATTCCTCTTCGGGCTTCAGCACCAGTTGAGTGTTTAGGCAGTCATCCGGAGTAACCAGAATGTTGCTAACACGCAGGCCGATGGTGGTAGTGGCCGGCTGGCTCCATACCGCTTTCAAAATAACGGTGGTGGTATCGCCGGGTTTTAACGTTACCTGCCCCATTGGGTAGTCCTCTATATTGTAATCGCTGCTTACCTGCACCCGGTAGGGAATCTCCGAACGATTGAACAAATTCACCACAATCAACGGTTCTCCGTTGCGGGTTTTCTTTATGGCGCTTACATCCAGCGATGCCTTAAAAAAAGCTTCGGCTTCGGGCTGGCGGGCTACAAGATAGTCATCGAAATACACTGCCGTTCTTCTTTGCAGCAGGGCCTCTTTGATAGCCTCTTCGGTTTTTGCCTTTGCAAACACAAGGGTCATGGGCCGGTGCGTTTGTTGGTACCGGGGGTAGAGGTCATAGTGTTCGTCCGAATTGCCGATCAGCGTCAGGTTGTGCTTCATGGCCATGCGGTGGGCAATGATGTTGTAGCGGTTGGAATTCACCACTTCTACCCCGCCCAAAATCTTCTTATCCAGCAACTCCTTATGAAAGGAGGTAAAGATGTTAGTGTCTTTTTTATCCCACCACGAGTAGCCGGGATGATTGTAAAACACAAAGGCATCCTGACGCTTTGCTTCCAGGAAAGGCGCCATGAGTTCATCTCTGGCGATCGACTCCTTCATCACAAACTTTTTCTTCCACTCTTTCATATAAGCCGAAGGAAGACTGTTGGCATCTTTCAGGAACAAGGCATTGTTGTGATAGGGCGGCACCCGTGGCGAGATCTCCGCACCGCGAATGACCAACACCTTGCCTTTTTTAGCCGCCGTTTCCCGGGCAATTTCATAGGCCTTGTTGTAGTTGCGTTTTACCTCGTCGGGATAACCTTCAAAGTCAATGTGCTCTGTCAGCGAGATCACGTCCAGGCCATCCCGCTCGGCTTCGTTCACCCGGAAGGATGGCCACACGTGGCCATCCGAGAAAACGGTATGCATATGAAAATCGCACTTCAGGGTTTGGTAGCCGGGAATATCCGGCAGGCGAATGCTATCTTTTTTGCCCTGGGCGGCGGCCGTTAGCTGCACCGCCACAAGGACACATATCATAATAAGTGAACGCATGTTTTTGAGTTCTGTTTGATTCAATAAACCGGATTCAATTTTACCAACCCGCATTTTGCTCCAGTGCCGGATTCAGCACGATGTCGGTGTTGGAAATGGGATGATAGTATTTTTTATCATCAAAAACACGTTTCTCATCGTCCCTCCAGGTAATGTGTCCTTTATCGCCTTCGGTCAAGCGGGCCGAGGTTCCGTTCACTACGTAGTAGATCACACCCGGCACTCTGGTATCGGGCACTTTGTCCACAAACGATACATCGGGAGTACCATTGCCATCCAAATCCATCGGGGTGTTTTTGGCCGGCACATAAATACCCTTCCATTGCATTTCCAGCAGCTTGCCTTTTTTCCAGCGCAGCAGGTCGGCGTAGCGCAACCCTTCATACACCAGTTCAATGCCCCGCTCCCTTCTTACCTCCAATAAATACTTATCGCCGATCTCAGGAAAATATACCGATTGCAAATAAGCATCAGCAACGGCAGGTTCGGCAGGATTTACGCCGGCCCGGGTTCTCAGGGCGCCGATGGTTTGGTTCCAAACCGTTGTATTCATTTGATTTAATTCCGCCAGGGCCTCAGCATAATTCAAAAGCACTTCAGCGTAGCGGATCAGGGGAATGGAGTTGTTGGATTCGGCCACCCCGTCAAGGCGCTTGTCATCCAAACTAAACTTCATAATGTGGTACCCCGTAAACGTATAACC
>JAEVYV010000286.1 GCA_023392575.1 Bacteroidota bacterium
CCTTGTATCCGCTAACACAGGTGTACCAGCACGAGGAAGACAAAAAAGACGGCGTGGTTACCATTAGTTACCTGCTGGGCAAGAAAGGAACCTTTGTGTTCAGCACCTGTCTTTTTTTGCTGGCCACCCTGCTCATGTATTGGCTGTTTCGCAGCCGGCAGCAAGATCGGTTCTTTGTTTGGTACCTGCTGGCTTTGCTGCCGGTGGTACTGTTTTTTCTGTACTGGATGAAGAAGGTTTGGCAGGTTCAGGAAGAAGCCAATTTTAAAAACAGCTTGTGTATGAATCTGCTTTCCACTTTTTGCACCACAACTTTTTTCATCATTATTATTGTACTGAGGCATTGAGTAAAATTGTTTCCATAGGCACAGCCGTTCCGGCCTATTGTCATCGGCAAATGGACATACTGCTTTTCATGCAACAGGTTTTTGCAGCCAATGAAGCTGACAAAAGAAAGATGCGTTTTATTTATCAGCAAAGCGGCATCGAGCAGCGCTATTCGGTCATTCCCGATTACAGCGCCGGGGTGCAGGAGTGGAAGTTTTATCCGCAAACCGAAAACCTGGAACCCTTTCCTTCCCTGGAGCAAAGAATGGCGTTGTATCATAAAAAAGCCCCGCTGCTTTCAGTTGATGCCATCCGCGAATGCCTGAATCATCTTCATCAGGTTCCGCACATCTCGCATCTGATCACCGTAAGCTGTACGGGTATGAGTGCTCCGGGCTTGGATCTGCAGGTAATGGAGTTAATGGATTTTGAAAAATCAATTTTCCGAACCTCTGTCAATTTTATGGGTTGTTACGCAGCAATCCATGCCCTGAAAATTGCCGATGCGATTTGCAGGGCCGACAAAGCAGCCCGGGTAATGATTGTGTGTACCGAACTGTGTACCCTTCATTTTCAAAGAGAAAATTCCATGGACAACATCATGTCCTCTTTGTTGTTTGGCGATGGGGCAGCGGCGGTGCTTGTGGTTCCCGATGAAAGCGGGCTGCCGGGTTTGTATATCGATCAGTTTTACAGCCGGGTGATTTCAAAAGGAAAAAGGGATATGGCCTGGGAGCTTTCTTCCAACGGTTTTTTAATGACGCTTAGCGGCTATGTGCCCGAGTTAATTGAAGAGGATTTTAAAGCCATCCTTACCCAGTCGCTGGCTCAGGAAGGCTGTAGTCTGGATGATGTAACCGATTGGTGCATTCATCCCGGCGGCAAACGAATATTGGCGGCCGTTGCCAAAAGCCTGGGAGTGGCGGAGGAGCGGCTGAACAAATCCTACGAAGTGCTCCGAAATTTTGGCAACCTGTCTTCTGCAGGCGTGTTGTTTGTGCTGAAGAAAATCCTGCAGGAAAGAAAAGAAATAAAGAAATTAGTAGGAGCAGCGTTTGGGCCCGGCTTAACGGTTGAAACCTTTACGGCGCATTACTGATGTTTTCGTTTGCACAGCGTTCATATCAAAAAGAGTTGCTGGACGGACCGGACATTTCCTTCTCCGCCATCAAAAAAAATATGGAGGAGTTGAACGTCATCAATCAAAAGCTGGGGGGACATGCCGTTACGCTGGATGGGTTTAGGCAGTTGGTTCAAAAAAATAAAAAAAACGATAAGCTGACCGTAGTTGAGATAGGCTGTGGAGACGGCAATAACTTAAGGGTCCTTAAGAACTGGGCCAAAAAACAGGCGCTTTCGGTGGCTTTAAAAGGAGTGGATAATAACCCGGAGTGTATTAATTATGCCAAGGGCCTGGCGGGCAATGAGGGGATTGAATTTTTGTGTGTAGATTACCAAAACGTACAGTTTACGGCAACACCCGACATTGTTTTTTCTTCTCTTTTTTGCCATCATTTTACCGATGTGGAAATTATAGAAATGCTGCAGTGGATGAGCGCCAATAGTCGGATGGGCTTTTTTATCAACGATCTTCACCGCCACCCCCTGGCCTATCATGCCATCAAACTGCTGACGCATTTTTTTTCAAAAAGTTATCTGGTAAAAAACGATGCCCCGCTTTCGGTAAAAAGAAGTTTTATCAGACAGGATTGGATCCGGCTGTTTGATGAAGCCGGCATTTCTAATTTTAATTGCCAGTGGAAATGGGCCTTTCGCTGGCTGATAATGACAACGAATGACGCTCCAAACGCAATATGATGTGGCCATCATTGGAGGCGGATTGGCCGGCTTGTCCTGTGCCATTCAACTGGGCCGGGTCGGGCACTCGGTAATCCTGTTTGAAAAAGAAACCTATCCCTTTCATAAAGTATGCGGAGAGTACATCAGCCTAGAAAGCTGGAACCACCTGCTGCAACTGGGCGTGCCGCTAAACGAAATGGGGTTGCCCCTGATCGATACGCTTTTTCTTACCGCACCGAACGGAGCTTCGTTTACCACCGCACTGCCTTTGGGCGGATTTGGGATCAGCCGCTATAAACTAGAGCACCACCTGCTTGCCCTGGCCAAACAAAGCGGTGTGCGGGTTTTGGAAGGTGCCAAAGTGGAAGGCGTGGATTTTCGCAAGGACTTTACGGTAACATTTGCTTCGCGATTAAAGGGCGAAGAAGCCATCGCTGCCAAAATTTGCTGCGGTGCTTTTGGCAAGCGAAGCAACCTTGACCTAAAATGGAAAAGAAGTTTTTTGCACCACCAGGATAAAAAACTGGATAATTACGTGGGCATCAAGTATCATGTGCTGGCCTCGTGGAAGGAAAATGTAATCGGGCTGCACAATTTTAAAAACGGGTACTGTGGCATTTCAAAAATTGAAGGCGACCGACATTGTTTGTGTTATATGACCAGGGCCGAAAATCTGCGCAGCTGCCACAACGATGTAACAGAACTGGAAAGGACCATACTGGGTCAGAATCCGCACCTAAAAAAAATATTTTCCGAATGCCAAAAGCTGGAGGGGTTTCCTTTGAGTATTGCCCAAATCAACTTTCAGGAAAAAAAGCAAATCGAGCAGCATGTTTTGATGTTGGGCGATGCTGCCGGCACCATTACCCCGCTATGCGGCTACGGTATGAGCA
>JAEVYV010000299.1 GCA_023392575.1 Bacteroidota bacterium
CTGTCGTACCAGGCCTGGTAAATGGTTGGCGCCTTTGCCTGAGCGCTGACATGAAAATCCCAGTGCTTTAATTCCTCCAGGTATTCCAGCTCTTTGGCTGTCAAATTCTGAACATCTGTATGCGCCAATAGAAAAGGCACCGCGTCGGCCGCCAGGGTGCTGTAGGTATCGTTTTGCAAACGCTTCATGCTGTCAACCGTAATGTTCTGCATCCGGCTTAGTTGCTCTTGTGCAGAGATGCCGCGGGGCGTGATGTAATCGCCGGGAATAAAATAAGGATAGGTTGCATCCACCGCTCTTTGGTTGGCGCTTTGCACAAAGCCCTGGGCCGGATTGAGAATGTGCGGGTTCTCCTGTTGCGGAATCCAGCCCTGCCAGGCATAGGAGCTGTCTTCTCCGGGCATTACATACAGGCCCTGACCGGGCCAGCGAAGCGGATAGCGGCCCTGTTGGCCGATGGCGATATCCCCGTTTTTTGCCGCAAAGACAAAGTTTTGCCCCGGTGTGCTCATGTGTGTCATGGCTTCCCGGTAATCGGCATAGTTCTTTGCCCGGTCCAGTTTGATCCAAAGCAGCAATTCGTTGGAGGGATCGTGAGCCGTCCACCGCATGGCGAGGGCATCGTGCATGCTGGTATCGCCGTTATTGAAATGATGATCATACAACACCGGGCCAAACACGGTATAGGCCACGGAATCCACAAAAACGGAGCCATCGGCTTTTTTTATTTCTTCCTTCCTGAACTGGCTTTGCTTCCAGGCGCCGTTGTACCAGTATTCCTGCCGGCTTTCGTCTTTGAATTTTATGCGGTAGTAGTCAATTACGTCGCGACCGGCATTGGTCACCCCAAAGGCCACATGATCGTTAAAGCCAATCACCACGCCGGGTATGCTGGCAAAGGTGGCTCCATACACATTCATGGTGGGGGTGCTTAATTGCATTTCGTACCAAATGGAAGGAAGCGTGAGCCGGAGGTGCGGATCGTTGCAAAGCATGGGCGCACCGCTAACGGTTTTGCTGCCGCTCACCGCCCAGTTGTTGCTTCCGGTAATGCCCGAAACCTCCTCAAAGGATCGGGCATCCACAGTGGAATCGTTGTGATAATAGAGGGAATCAACGGTTGAGGGAATAACGGCCCGAACGGCTGGCGCCTCAAACACGGTTCCTTTGGGAATGATGGGCTGCGAGGAGTCGGAGATCTGAGGATAAAGAAGGTTCATTTCCTGCTGTGAAAAAACTGCCTTTTCGTTGGTGAAGGCAATATCCCGGGCATAGGACATGCCGGCCAGATCGGCCGACATCAGCTTTACAAACAAGGCCGATTTCAAATTGCTCCAGGCCTCGGGTTTGTAGCCCAGCAGCTTGAACTCAAGCGGCATGGTGCTTTCGGTTAGCGTCTGAATATAGGCATTGACACCGGCCGTATAGGCATCCAGCACGTTTTGCGAGAAGGCATCTTTTTTGATCTCGGCAAGCATGTTCTCTGCGGCAAACACCATTCCGGAGCGGCGTTGCAGGCGGTCGTAATCCAGCAAGGCAGGGTTATCCAACACTTCACTCAAGCGTCCTGCCGCAGCCCTGGAGTTAAAATCCATTTGCCACAAGCGGTATTTGGCATGTAAAAAGCCCTGCACATAATAAACGTCTTCTTCGTTCTCGGCAAACACATGCGGCACCAGACGGTCATCGAGGTAGACGTTTACCTTTCCCTTCAGATCGGGGCCATTCACTTCTTCATCGAAGCGGGCATTGGTTGGTTCGGCATTTTGCCAAAAGCCCTGTTGGGGACTTAAAAATTTTCCCAGCGCCGGAATGGCACCCCATTTTTTATTGAGGGCAAAAATCAATGCCAGAGTAAGGACAAGACCGGTAAGAAAAGGTATGATACGCATAAGCAGAAAAGGCAATAGTATTTTTTATGAAACCAGCAGTATTGCTACCATCATCGTCCGTTGTGTCACTCACTTGTACGTTCGGTAGTTCTATTGAGCTATCTGTTGTCAGCTTTCGGCTATCAGCTGAAAGCCTTGTTACGGTACAAGTGTGCGACGCAACAGAAGCCTAATAGATATTTTTCAGCTGGCCACACAAATATCCAAAGTCAAAATTTAAAACCGTAAGATAATAAAGGAAAAACGGAAATCTGCAATTCTATCATCTGTCAACCACCATCCTCCCTCAATCGTTCTTGCCGCTCAGCATGGGCACAAAGCTAAACTGATCGTACAGTTCTTCTTTTAGGGTGCCGTCGGGTTGTTTGATCAGCCGTTTCATGATCTGTACGTCGCCGCTGCCCACGGGGATGACCATCATGCCGCCCATTTTCATTTGGGCCACCAGTTTTTGAGGAATTTCCGGCGCGGCGGCTGTGATCAATACTTTGTCGAATGGTGCAAAGGTGGGCAGGCCCTCATAGCCATCGCCATAAAAAAATTTAATGTTGGGGTATTTTTTGATGTAGGCGAACTTTTTATTGAAATCAAACAGTTTTTTCTGCCGCTCAATGGTATAAACCTGCACACCCAATTCGGCCAGCACCGATGCCTGGTAAGCACTGCCGGTGCCAATTTCCAGCACCTTGTCAAAAGGTTTTACTTCCAGCAATTGTGTTTGGTAGGCCACGGTGTAGGGTTGTGAGATGGTTTGTCCCTCAGCAATTGGAAAAGCTTTGTCTTCATAAGCCACTTCGTCAAAAGCCGAGTCTAAAAAGAAATGCCGGGGAATCCGTTCCAGGGCTTCCAGCACTTTTTCATCGGTGATGCCCTTGCTTTTTACGGTTTCCACCAGCTTTCTGCGCAGTCCCTTGTGGC
>JAEVYV010000324.1 GCA_023392575.1 Bacteroidota bacterium
TGCTCTACCAAATGAGCTACTTCCGCGGATTCTGTTTAAAATTAACACGATTGCTATCTGTCAACTGTAAACTTTGTAAAGAGCTTTAAGGGGTTGCAAAAATAAGTATTGAAACTATTGCAACAAAAAAAATTTCTTATTTCGGTGCAGAATATTTTGGAGTATACAATGAACTTTCCTGCACCACTACTTTTTGGGGCTTGCTGTCCTCATAACGAATGTTGTACAACTTGTAGCAGCTTCCAAAAAAGAAGGCCAGCAGACAAAACACAGACAAATAGAATATAAACGCAGAGGAGGAGACCCAGTTGTGTGTAAAATCCCGATCCTGAACTTTTTCCAACTCCTGCTGATATTCTTCTTGACGATGGTCCATAGCAAAATTTTGTGGTGCAAAAATAATGGATCAATGCAAATTGGTGAAAGATTTCGTGTCTTTTATTTTTCTTTTAAAACTATTTCACTGAACAGTTTTTTCTTCCGAACAAAATACTGCCATACAACGCTTCCCTTGTACACACCGCTGAGTTCCTTTAAAGGCTTGCGGGCACTTGGGTTTCCTTTCTTTTGCACAACAAACAACCAGTACAAAAAAGCAATGTGCGCTTTAACAACAGCCTTAAAATAACCCACGTCACCGGAGAGCAAATTTTTCACCGCCGATAGCTGATCCAGTGCCAGGCGGAAAGGCATCTTCCACCATTTTTCTTTCCAGGGCAGATTTTTTGCTAGCATGATTTGGTTGTTCCGGTAGTTCAAAAATGTTTTTCGGGAAGCTCCTTTCGGAAGAGTGCCTCCACCAACATGATAAACGACTGATTGCGGGCAGCAAACAATCTTATAGCCGGCCAGTTGCATGCGCCAGCACAGGTCAATCTCTTCCATGTGCGCAAAAAAATAATCATCAAACCCATTGAGCTGATGATACACACGACTTTTTACAACCATTGCTGCACCGGTTGCCCAAAATATTTCTTGTGCCTTGTTGTATTGTCCCCGGTCTTCTTCGCAAACCTCAAATACCCGCCCTCTTGCAAAGGGGTATCCGTAGGCATCTATCCATCCTCCTGCCGCACCGGCGTATTCAAAAGCATGTTTTTGATTATAGGCCAGCACCTTGGGCTGACAGGCAGCAATTTGATGGTCTTCTTCCATCAGCTCTATTATAGGCTGCAGCCATCCGGCACTTACCTCCACATCGGAGTTCAACAATACGTAGTAATCAGCTGTTACTTTTTTCAACGCTTCGTTGTATCCTTTTGCAAAACCAAAATTTTGCTCCAAAAGAAGACACTCTACCTGAGGAAAATTTGTTTTTAAATACGCCAGGGAATCATCTGTTGATGCGTTGTCGGCTACAATTACTTTGTAATGCGCATACGTGGTTGCCAACACAGACGGAAGAAATTTTTCCAGGTAGTGCCGGCCATTCCAATTTAAAATAACAATAGCAACAGATGGTAGTGTGGTCAATCGAAACAAATTAGGAGTTCAAAAATAAGAAAGCAAGAATAAGTAAGGAGCAGGATTGCCGGACAGCTCTTTCGTTTTGTTTTGCCCAACCATGAAAGAGACCGGCGGCGAACCGGCAAACTTTACGAACTTGTATTTCCTGCTTACATTTAGGAAATGTTTGGTCAACTTACAAACTGGCGTACGCTACTGGCTCTGGTGGCCATCCTTATCGTAAGCGGCACGGTCTGGTACTCATCCTACCTGGCCAAAAAAATTGAAAAAGAAGAGCGGCAAAAAGTAGAAGAATGGGTGGAGGCCAGCACTTCCCTGCTTAACCCGAACAACGTCGGCGATACCCGGCTGCACCTGAAAGTAATTCAGGACAATGACGATATTCCCATCATTGAAACCAATGAAAAAGACAGCATTACCAATTACCAGAACCTGGACACCGCCAAAGTGCAGAGCGATCCTTCTTATTTATGGAACACTTTGAAAGAATTCAAATCGGGCAATGACCCGATCGTGTGGCAGGACCCATTGGATTCATCCCACATCAACCGGTATTATTACGGCAACAGCCGGCTGCTGACCGAAGTGCGCTATTATCCGCTGGTGCAGCTTTTTATTGTGGGATTGTTCATCCTCATCACCCTTACGGCTTTGCGCAGCAGCTACCGGTCAACCCAAAACCAGGTATGGGCCGGCATGGCCAAAGAAACAGCCCACCAGTTGGGCACCCCCGTATCGTCTTTGGAAGGCTGGGTAGAAATATTGAAAGAAACACACGCCAATGAAAATTTTGTTTCGGAAATGGAAAAGGACGTCAACCGGCTGCGCCTCGTTTCCGATCGTTTTGGAAAAATTGGAAGCACGCCGCAACTGGAGGAAAAAAATATTATTGAGCAGGTGGAGAACATGGTAGAATACATGCGCAAAAGAGCCGGCGGCAAGGTTTTCTTCACCATCAACACCCACGGCACCAAAGCCATTGCTGTAAAAATATCGGCGCCGCTGATTGACTGGGTGATCGAAAATTTATTGAAAAACGCCCTGGACGCCATGGAGGGAAAGGGAACCATCAATGTGGACATACGCAACCAGCCGGCCCATGTTCTTATTGATGTAACCGACAGCGGCAAAGGAATCAGTAAGAAAAACATGAGCAGGGTATTCAAACCGGGCTTTACCACAAAAAAAAGGGGTTGGGGACTGGGGCTAAGCCTGTCCAAAAGAATTGTGGACCAATACCACAAAGGAAGCCTGACGGTAAAAAGTTCCGAACCAGGAAAAGGAACAACTTTTAGAATTGTTTTGGTAAAATAAATACATTTGCAACCCGAATGATCCTGTGAACAGGAAAGCGGCGCTAACGAAACAGGATTATTGGTGTTCTTTTAACTTACTCTGCCCGGGTGGCGAAATTGGTAGACGCACCACCTTGAGGTGGTGGCGCTGGCAACGGCGTGCTGGTTCGAATCCAGTCTCGGGCACAAGCCTGCAAACGATCTTTACCAAGGCGTTTGCAGGCTTTTTTGTTTACAGCCATAAACTATTCAACTCCACTAAAATTTTGGGCGGCCCCACATCCTCTTAACAAAAAAAGCTCATTTAAAAAAACGGGCTTGGTGACTGCTGATTTGGACTGAGAAGTTTGGATGCACTTGCCAGCGCACTGGCGGCAAGTGATCAGTGTTTCATAGGATTGTATCTGTATGGTTTCCGGTATCGTTAACGACAGAAGAAACCTTCAATTTTACCGATTAGGAAAGCCGTAGCCAGACGGCCCGCGTTTCCGTTTAACAACCAGTATTGAACTGCAATTGTTTCTGACCGCAAAACTATAGCCGGGTTATTAATCAAAGGTTAGGCACTGGTTAACTTATTATTACCCTTCAAAACAACACTGATTGTAACCGGCAAGCTTAATAATGATTTAATCCCGAGCCTCTTGTACGCATCCTATCTTGCCGGCGAATTTTCTCATGTGCATGTACCCTGGTGTTTCCACACCGGGGTTCTTTTTCTATTTTTTGAAAACACAGGCATCCGGCCCGTTTTATTTTAAACAGGGAGA
>JAEVYV010000380.1 GCA_023392575.1 Bacteroidota bacterium
CCTGGAACCTGCTCACCTGGTGGTTTGGCATTCCTTCTTCTTCGTCGCACACCCTGATCGGAGGATTTGCCGGCGCCGCAGTGGCCTACGGGGGCTGGGGCGCTATTAACAGCGATCCGATCCTGAAAACAGCCAGCTTCATCATACTGGCTCCATTAGTGGGGGGCATTATCGCCTTTATTCTGTCGCTGTGGTTTTTGCTTTCTTTCCGTAAGGACCTGCTGCCCAAAATTATTTCCCTGGGCATGATTGTCTTTGTCGGCTGGTTCCTTTATAACCACCTGGAATTGGACCGGGCAGTGCTGGCCAGCAAAACCCACTACGAAGCCTACATCTGGCAGGTGATTTTTTTCACCAAAAACTTTAAGTGGATCTTATTGTGCTTCATCCTCATTGTCCTGGCGGTATTCACGTTTTGGCTCAACACCTTAAATGCGCACAAATCCAACCTTTGGTTCAAGCGTTTGCAGTTGATTTCTTCGGCGGCCTTCAGCATTGGCCATGGCGGTAACGATGCGCAAAAAGTAATGGGCATCATCACCGCGGCCCTGATTGCCAACGGCGATATTGCCACTTTTGAAGATATGCCCAACTGGGTACCCCTGGCCTGTTATGCCGCCATTGGGATAGGCACCATGACCGGCGGATGGAAAATTGTAAAAACCATGGGAACCAAAATCACCAAGGTGACTCCGTTCGAGGGGGTTGCGGCAGAAACCGCCGGCGCCATTACCCTTTTTGTAACCGAAGCCCTGAAAATTCCGGTGAGCACCACACACACCATCACCGGTGCCATCATGGGCGTAGGCGCCACCAAGCGTTTGTCTGCGGTGCGCTGGGGCGTTACCATCAATTTGCTGTGGGCCTGGATTCTCACCATTCCGATCAGCGCCTTGCTGGCAGCCATAATTTTTTACGTCGCCCGGTTTTTTCTTGCATAATTTCCGAAGTTTGCGGTTCAACTCTTAACTATGGCAAAAATACTGGTGACGGGCGGGTGCGGTTACATAGGCTCTCATACCATTGTTGACCTCATCGAAAACGGATACGAGGTTGTCTGTGTGGACAACAACGCAAGGTCCAACCCCACCGTTTTGGAAGGCGTTCAGAGAATTACCGGCAAAGCGGTAAAGAACTACAAGGTCGACCTCTGCAACTTTGACGACACGTTTGCCATTTTTCAGGAAAACGAAGACATACAAGGCATCATTCATTTTGCCGCCTACAAAGCCGTAGGCGAATCGGTGGAAAAACCCCTGATGTATTACGAAAACAACCTGTATTCGCTGATCAATCTTTTAAAATGCGTTCAGGAGTTTTCCATTCCCTGGTTTGTTTTTTCGTCCTCCTGCACGGTTTACGGCGAACCCGATCAGGCCATGGTTACCGAAGAAACACCGCTAAAGCCCGCGGCTTCTCCCTACGGCTATACCAAACAGGTAGGCGAACAGATTTTAAGAGATTTTCAAAAGGCCAGCAACACCCAGGTAGTGTTATTACGATACTTCAATCCGGTGGGCGCCCATCCTTCCGGACTGATTGGGGAGCTGCCCATTGGCAGGCCGCAAAACCTGGTTCCAGCCATTACCCAGACGGCCATTGGCAAACTGCCCAAAATGGTTGTTTTTGGCAACGACTACCCCACCCGGGATGGAAGCTGTGTGCGGGATTTTATCCACGTGTGCGATATTGCGCATGCCCACACATTGGCCATCAAATATTTGCAGGAACAAAAGAACACTGCCGGCTGCGAAGTTTTTAACCTGGGCACCGGTAACGGGGTAACGGTTTTGGAAGCCATCGGGGCTTTTGAAAAAGTAAGCGGGGTAAAACTAAACTACGAAATCGGCCCCCGCCGGCCCGGCGACATCATGGCCATTTACGCCAATAACGACAAGGCCAAAACTCAGCTTGGGTGGAATCCGTCCCGGTCGCTGGAAGAAATGATGGGTACGGCCTGGGCCTGGGAACTGAAGCTTAAGGAAGACGCTACCCTACACCACAACAACAATTTTCAAATGAACTAAGGTTTTACACGGTTCACCGATTTTTTGACAGGGTTCATTGCAGCGCTTGCTATTTTCCGGCTTTGACATGAACGCTGCAACCAAAACTTTTGCCTTCAGCACCCTGCTGTGCTGCCTTATTGTGCTTTGTGAATGTGCAAAATACGAGAAGGAAGGATACATGCCCCGGCCCGGTCTGGCCCTCACCTTTGATGATTATTCCATTACCGACTGGCACAACTGCCTCACTCTTTTTGATTCGTTTAATGTAAGGGCAACGTTTTACGTATCCAATTACGATAAGCTGACCGCCAAGGACAAGCAGATGCTGCACCAATTGCAGGAACACGGCCATGAAATCGGCTATCATTCCCTCACCCATCCCAACTTTGTAAAATACATTCAAAAACATCCTATCGCCCAACTGCTGGCCGAAGAAATTGACAAGGGCATAAGCTTAATGAATGCGGATGGTTTTTATCCCCAAACCTTTGCCTACCCCTATGGCTGTCATAACAACATAACCGACCAGGCGCTGTTGCGGAAATTCAAAAGCCTGCGGGCCTTAAACGGCTCTCCCAACCGGGCCAAAAGCTTTACGGCCACCTCGGACAATGAGCTGCTTTATTCCATTGGCATGGACGAATCGAGCGGTAAAAGCATGAACGAACTATTAGACCTGATTCACCTGGCGCAAAAAAACAACAACTGCCTTGTTTTGGTGGGCCATCGCATCAACCAGCCCTCTACAAAACTGCAGGTTCCATACGAAAAGCTGAAAAAGATCATCACCACGACCCAGGCATTGGGCATGAAGTTTTACACGGTCTCTGAAATTTCCCGTCTGTAAAACAAACGGCCCTTGGTCTTTGTCATTTGCGGCCCTTTCGCTTTTAAAAAGAAACCGCATCTGGTAAAAAATTGTTCGTTTATTTTGCAGTCAAATAATTATGATGCTTAAAGATATTCAGCCTACCGGCAAGAAAGACACCCGCAGTGGTTTTGGAGACGGCATTGCAGAAGTAGCCCGTAAGAACAAAGATGTAGTAGCCCTCACCGCCGACCTGGCAGGTTCTTTAAAACTACAACAGTTCATTAAGGAGTTTCCGGAACGTTTTGTACAGGTAGGTATAGCCGAAGCTAACATGATGGGTATCGCTGCCGGCATGACCATTGGCGGCAAAATACCCTATACCACCACGTTTGCCAATTTTTCTACCGGCCGGGTGTACGACCAAATTCGCCAAAGCATTGCCTACAGCGGCAAAAACGTAAAGATTTGCGCCTCGCATGCCGGCGTTACCCTGGGCGAAGACGGGGCCACACACCAGATCCTGGAAGACATCGGCTTGATGAAAATGCTGCCGGGCATGACGGTGATTGTGCCCTGCGACTACAACCAAACCAAGGCGGCCACCATGGCCATTGCCGATTATGAGGGGCCTGTTTATCTGCGCTTTGGCCGCCCCAGCTGGCCCATCTTTACCAACCCGGCCGAGCCCTTTGTTGTTGGGAAAGCCCAGAAGTTTTCCGAAGGTACCGATGTGAGCATTTTTGCCTGTGGTCACATGGTCTGGAACGCCATTCAGGCCGGCGCTGCCCTGCAGGAAAAGGGCCTGAGTGTCGAGGTGATTAACATCCACACCATAAAACCATTGGACGAAGAAGCTGTGATTGCCTCCCTGCGCAAAACAAACTGTGCGGTAACAGCGGAAGAGCACAATATTATTGGCGGTTTGGGCGATGCCATTGCCCAGGTTGCCACCAAACACGTTCCGGTGCCTATTGAATTTGTGGGGACCAAAGATACTTTTGGAGAAAGCGGTACCCCCGACCAGTTATTGAAAAAATACGGATTGGATGTGCCCGATATCATTGCGGCAGCGGAAAAAGCAATCGCTCGGAAAAAATCCTAATGCCGGGCCATTCCAACACCAGGAATGACTTAGCTTTCCATTCATCAATAACAAAAGCTTGTGGTTGCACAGGCTTTTGTTCATAAAACCCTTGGCACGCTTGCGGAATCAGGTTTTGTATTAATAAAAATTATCTTTATTCCCATCACACCAGTATCCCTGGGCTAAATAGTTTCCATGGCTTTAACAGACAGATCAGATGCAGAACTTTTGATGCAGTTTCGAAACCCGGCAACAAAAGAAGCGGCGTTTACCTCCATCATTAAAAAATACCAGGAAAAACTGTATTGGCACATCCGGCGCATGGTGGTGGATCACGACGATGCCAATGACGTGCTGCAAAATGTTTTTATCCGGGTTTGGAACGGATTGGAAAACTTCCGCGAAGACTCGCAGCTTTATACCTGGCTGTACCGCATTGCCACCAACGAGTCGCTCACTTTTATTGAAAACCAAAAAAAGCGCAGTGCCGTCAGTTTAAGTGATGTGGAAACCGGACTGAGCAATAAAATCAAAGCCGACCGCCATTTTGACGCCAACAAACTGGAATGGAAACTTCAACTGGCCATTCAGCAATTACCCGAAAAGCAACGGGTGGTTTTCACCCTGCGGTATTACGATGAAATGCCCTATGAGGAAATGAGCCGTGTGCTGGACACCAGCGAGGGAGCTTTAAAGGCCAGCTATCATCATGCCGTAAAAAAAATTGAAGATTACATCAAAAATCATTAAACTTTGAAGGGCCGTTTTGGTCTTAAACCCGAAAAATGAATACCCGTGATAACATACAGGATGAATTAAACGGCTTAAACAGCAACTTGCCCTCCGACTCTGGCCAAACCCCCTTTAGCGTTCCAGAAGGTTATTTTGACGGCCTGGCCGCTTCGGTCATGGCAAAAATCAAAGCACAACCGCCGGTTTCGGCCCGTTCGGAAATTGCGGAACTGTCGCCCCTGTTGGCCGGCCTCTCCCGCAATATGCCCTATTCGGTTCCGGCAGGGTATTTTCAAACAACCGTTGCGGAACTGCCCATTTTAACAGCCGAAGATCCCCCATCAGCCATTCTTTCATTGGTGGAAAGGGTAACCCCTTATGCGGTACCCGCCCATTATTTTGACAATTTACCCGAAAGCGTTCTGAATAAAATAGCTCCCAAAGCCAGGGTTGTTCCGATGATCCGGAGGAAATGGATGCGTTTGGCGGCCGCTGTGCTCACCGGGGTGATCGCTCTTTCCGGGTATTTTTATTTTAGCCACAAAAGCGAATTCGACGCCAATAAGCCCATCGCCTCCCAATTAAAAAATGTGAGCATCAAGGAATTGGACGCCTTTATCAATACCACGGACATAACCAGCTCCAACACAGAAACGGTTCAAGTGCAGTCCGCCGCCCAAATGGAGGTTGAAAAAATGCTGAAAGATGTGTCGGACAAGGAGCTCGATGCATTTTTACGGCAAATGCCCGCCGATGACTTATTGTTTAACTAATCCGATCATGAAAAAAATTTTCTACATACTAGGCCTTCTTTTTGTGTTCCATAGCTCTTCCTTTGCCCAAGACAATGGCGAAAAAGTGCGTCAGAAAATGACGGAATATATTCAGCAAAGACTGGGGCTTTCCAAGGCGGAGGCCGAACGTTTTGGCCCTGTTTTCCTGGATTATTTCAAGGAACTAAGAAACACAAACCAGAATTTTAAAGGAGACCGCCTGGTGCTGCAGCAAAAAGTTGTGGAGCTGCGTTTGAGATACCGCGACCAATTCAAACCCATTATTGGCGAAAAGCGCAGTAATGATGTTTTTACCTACGAAAGAGAGTTTGTTCAGGAAATTAAAGACCTGCGCAACGAACGCTTGTTAAACCGTTCGGGTGGCCGTGCTAATAAAAGAAACCTACCGTAGTTGCAAAAATTTGGTTTTTAACCTATATTTGAGCTTGGTGTTTTTCATAGGTTAGCAACGGCCGGCTCTTTTTAGGGCAGGCCTTCTTTTTTGTCCCTGCTGTTGTAGAGACAAGCCTATAACTACCGGATCTAACCGCTGCACCTATTTGTTTTCCATTAGTTTTTTAATGTAGGCGATCTGGCCCAAGTGGTAGATATCGTGTTGCACAATCCCGTTCAGCAGTTTTCTGAAATCATAATTGCGTTCCCCAACATTTCGTTCCAGCATTTTATCATCTAACCCTTCCACCAGGACAAGCAGTTCTTTTTGCGTAGCTGACAAACGCTCCAGGCCTTGCTGCCAAAGGCTTTTGTCGGCGTGATCGAGCTTTCTCCAGTCATTCAACTCAAAATAATGCAGGTCTTTTTCCGGATGGCTTTGAAACCGGCTGATGGTGAATTCCCTCCAGGTAACCATGTGCCACACCAGCTCCAAAATACTGTGTTGCCCGCCGGGTTTTTCAAAGGCCCATTTTTCGTCCACTTCGGCCAGCAGCGCTTGGGCGCTTCTTCCAAACCAGGGATCGCCATCAAAGGCCTGCTTTAATTGCTCTGCGATGTATGCGGTTTCTGTATTCATAAAATTCTTCTTTCCCACAAAAAAAACAAAAGCACCGAAAAGAAAGCACAACAAAATTTGAAGGGTGGGATTCGATTGGATGAACGGACACCATACCGCCGGTAGGTGCTCACTACTGCTACCCGGAAAACAAAAAGCCTGCACAAGTGTGCAGGCCTCCTGGTATTTTCAAACTTTTTTATTTGCTCAGATACATGCTCCTGTCCTTATACAACTGACGGAAATACGGATCCCGGAGGTCTTTAATAAACCGGATGGCCTCGCCGGTGCTTTTCATTTCGGGGCCCAACTCCTTGTTCACTCCCGGAAACTTATTAAAGGAAAACACAGGCTCCTTGATGGCAAAGCCATTGAGCTTTTTCTTGAAGCTAAAATCGGTCAGTTTGTTCGCCCCCAGCATCACCCTGGTCGCCACGTTCAAATACGGAATGCCGTAGGCTTTGGCAATGAAAGGCGTGGTGCGGGACGCCCTGGGGTTGGCTTCGATCACATACACTTTGCCGTCTTTAATGGCAAACTGAATGTTGATCAGTCCTTTGATGTTCAGGGCCCGGGCAATCTTTTCTGCATAATGCTCCATGGTGGTGACCACCAGCGGAGTGAGGTTGAACGCAGGCAGCACCGCATTGCTGTCGCCGCTGTGAATGCCCGCCGGCTCAATATGCTCCATCACGCCCATCACATGAAAATTCTCGCCGTCAAAAATGGCATCGATCTCGGCCTCCTGGCAACGATCCAGAAAGTGGTCGATGAGAATTTTGTTTCCGGGAATGTGTTTCAACAAACTGATCACCGCTTTTTCCAACTCCTCATCGTTGATCACAATACGCATTCTTTGACCACCCAGCACATAACTGGGGCGCACCAACACCGGGTAGCCGACCCGGTGCGCTACTTCCACGGCTTCATCCACATCATAGGCCGTTCCGTAATCGGGGTAGGGAATGTTTAAATCCTTGAGCATATCGCTGAAGCGGCCTCGGTCTTCCGCAATATCCATGTTGTCGAAGGATGTGCCGATGATCTTTATGCCCTTTTTATTCAGCCGCTCGGCCAACTTTAATGCAGTTTGTCCGCCCAGCTGCACAATCACCCCTTCCGGCTTTTCGTGTTCAATAATCTCCCATAAATGCTCCCAGTATACCGGCTCAAAATAAAGTTTGTCGGCCATGTCGAAATCGGTGGACACCGTTTCGGGGTTACAGTTCACCATGATGGCTTCGTAACCGCATTCTTTAATGGCCAACAGGCCGTGCACGCAGCAATAATCAAATTCAATTCCCTGCCCAATGCGGTTTGGCCCGCTACCCAAAACAACGATCTTCTTTTTATCCGACACCCGGCTTTCGCTGTGGTGGCCTTCTTCAAAAGTGGAATAGAAATACGGCGTTTGGGCTTCAAACTCGGCGCTGCAGGTATCCACCATTTTATACACCCGGGTGATGCCGGCCGCCTTGCGCCTTTCGTATACTTCGTCTTCGGTGCTGTCGCCCTTGGTAATGCGGGCAATTTGTTCGTCGCTAAAGCCCTGCGCCTTGGCCTTTTTCATCAGGTCTGTGGGCAGGTCTTCCAGGTAATAATTACCCAGTTCTTTTTCTGTGTTGCAGATCTTTTGGATCTCGTAAATGAACCAGCGGTCAATCAGGGTGGCTTTGGCAACGGTATTGACACTCACACCCAACATCAGGGCATCCTTGATGCGAAAAATGCGATCCCATTTGGGTGTTTTGATATACTCGAGTAATTCTTCCGCATGCATTTGGCTTTTGCCGTAATAGCCCAGGCCAACCGCATTGTTCTCCAGACTTTGACAGGCTTTTTGCACCGCTTCGGTAAAGCTCCGGCCAATTGCCATCACTTCTCCCACACTTTTCATTTGCAGCCCCAGGGTATCGTTCGCGCCTTTAAACTTATCGAAGTTCCAGCGGGGGATTTTTACAATCACATAGTCCAGGGCGGGTTCAAAATAGGCCGAGGTTGTCTTGGTGATCTGGTTTTCCAGTTCATCCAGGGTATAGCCAATCGCCAGCTTGGCGGCAATTTTGGCAATGGGATAGCCCGTGGCTTTGGAAGCCAGCGCCGAGGAGCGGCTTACACGGGGATTGATCTCAATGGCAATGATTTCTTCGGTTTCGGGATTGAGGGCGAACTGAACATTACACCCACCGGCAAAATTTCCCAGATCCCTCATCATATTGATCGCCGTATTGCGCATCAGCTGAAAAGCCGTATCGCTCAGCGTCATGGCCGGCGCTACGGTGATGGAATCTCCGGTATGTACCCCCATGGGGTCAAAATTTTCTACCGTACAAATGATGCACACGTTGTCGGCCGCATCCCGCAGCAGCTCCAGTTCAAACTCCTTCCATCCCAGCACAGCTTTTTCCACCAGCACTTCGTGTATGGGCGAAGCTTCCAAACCTCTTTGCAAGGCCTCATCCAAATCCTCGGGGCCATGAACAAAACCGCCTCCGGTTCCACCCAAAGTAAACGAGGGGCGAATCACCAGCGGGAAGCCGATGTTTTGCGCAAAATCCTTTCCTTCCAAA